>JAZRWL010000092.1:0-2142 GCA_045599685.1 Lachnospiraceae bacterium | reverse complement strand
ATGACCTCTGGGACGAGCAGTACAGGGATGAGGTAATGATGCAGGACAGTCTGCGCGATATCTACATGGTGGCCATGAAGTATCTCGGTTATTCGGCCAATACCGTCAATGAGAACGAGCTGCGCGAGGCCACAGATCTCCTGATCGAGCAGAAGGATATGGTCTACAAGTATGCCACCGATGCGATCAGGGACCTGCTCATCAATGAATCGGCATCAATAGGTGTCATTTATTCCGGTGAAGTGCTATACTGTCAGGAAGAGGATGATACTCTTGAGTATGTTCTGCCTGAAGAGGGCTCGAATGTCTGGTTCGACTGCTGGGTGATCCCTTCGAACTGCCGCAACAAGGAGAACGCAGAGGCGTGGATCAACTTCATGTCAAGGCCGGATGTCGCCTTCAGGACCTTCGAATATATTTATTATGCTACGCCGAACAGCGTTGCGATGGAGATGATAGAGGAGGAGTATCCCGAATTCGCCGACAATATGGCGATATTACCGGATGAAGAGACGCTTTCGAGATGTGAGGTATATCATTATCTCGGAGAGGACGCAGACAGAATGTACAATGAGTATTGGAAGGAATTCAAGGCTTACTGAGGAGGCAGCCCATGATAATCGCAGCACCTGAGATCAGGATCCTGAGCGGGAACGACTACCGGAGCATGCTCGAAAAGATCGAGCGTATTGGCCGCGTGTGCTACAAGAGCGAGAGCCGCATCAGCGAGGGCTCTGCGGAAAAATTCATAGCGAACATCATCAAGCGCGGTCACGAGTCCGTAATAGAGCATGAGAGCATCACGGTATCCGTCATTTGTGACAGAGGCGTGACTCACGAGATAGTGCGTCACCGTATCGCGAGCTACAGCCAGGAGAGCACGAGGTACTGCAATTACACGCAGGACAAATTCTCGAATCAGATCACCTGCATCGATCTTGCGAGCGGCTTCAGGTACGATCTTACGAATGAGACCGACGCGAAGAAGTATGAGGTCTGGAAAAGGGCATGCGAGGATGCCGAAAAGCATTATTTCGAGCTTGTCGAGCTCGGCGCGGCTCCGGAGGAGGCCAGAAGCGTCCTTCCGAATTCTCTCAAAACTGAGATCGTAATGACGATGAATCTCAGAGAATGGAGACATTTCTTCAGACTTCGCTCATCGCTTCGCGCTCATCCTCAGATGAAAGAGGTCAGCGATATGATCCTTGATGAGTTTGCCGCGAGATATCCTCTGTTCTTTGCCGATCTGAAGGAAAACGGTAACTGATGTCACGCAGGATAAGAGCATATTTTTGCATACTGCTTTGCTTTTTGTTCATCACGGTCGGGGCTCTCTATGTCCCGGCCGCTGAGGACGGCTTCACCGATTATTCATCGATGAGCGGCTGGCCCGATGCGCCTTCGATAAGCTCGGAGGCTGCTATACTCGTGGAGCTCGGCTCCGGGACCGTCCTGTATGAAAAGAATGCGGAAGAGCAGCTTTATCCCGCCAGTATTACGAAAATACTGACGGCGCTTATCGTATGCGAAAATACCGGGCTCGATGAAAATGTGACCTTTTCCGAGGAGGCGATCCACGATCTTGAGGCCGGAGCCTTTTCGTATATGGCTGACACGGGCGATGTCCTGACGGTAGAAGACTGTCTTTATGCCATGCTTCTGATGTCATCCAATGAGGCCGCGTACGCGCTCGCTGAGCATGTCGGGACCACATTGCAGGGCTTTGCCTACATGATGAATGAAAAGGCAGAAGAGCTCGGCCTGAAAAATTCGCATTTTGCAGTGCCTCACGGTCTTTTCAAGGAGGATCATTATACCTGCGCAGCGGATATGGCGATAATAATGCGGGCAGCGCTTGAAAACGAGAATTTCTTTGAGATAGCCTGCGCTTATGACCATACTACGGCTCCGACGGACACTCAGCCCGACGGATACCTGTGCAGGACGACCCATCCCATGCGTCTTCTCGGCAATAAGTATTATGACTCGAGGGTGGTCTGCGGCAAGACCGGATATATAGACAAGGCCGGAAATACTCTCGTGACCTACGCGAGCGCGGGTGAGCTGAGGCTCGTCTGCGTCGTGCTGAAGGGCAATACGCGGGACGATACCTGTGATGATACGAAAAAGCTGTTTGACTAC
>JAZRWL010000091.1:0-2413 GCA_045599685.1 Lachnospiraceae bacterium | reverse complement strand
AACGGAGCCGGCAAGACCACATTCTTAAAGGTCATAAACGGCATCATTCCCGCTGATCAGGGCTCGTTCAGACTCGGCGCGAAGGTCGAGATGTCATATTACGACCAGGAACAGCATTATCTCGATGACAGTCTGACCCTGTTCGACGAGATTAGGGAAGCCTATCCCGACATGACGGATACCGAGATTCGAAACACTCTGGCGACCTTCCTTTTCATGAACGATGATGTATTCAAGCTCGTCGGAGAGCTCTCCGGCGGCGAAAGAGGCAGGCTGTCTCTCGCAAAGCTCCTGATATCGCCCTGCAATTTCCTTATCCTCGATGAGCCGACGAACCACCTCGATATCGTATCAAAAGAGGTACTGGAGTCTGCGCTGAAAAGATATAAGGGTACTCTTCTGTTCGTTTCTCACGACAGATATTTTATCAATGTGATCGCGGACCGTATCCTTTGCCTTGACGGAGGTACGATCACCGATTACCCCGGCAATTACGATTATTATCTTGAAAAGTCCGCGAAGCAGAAGGAGGCTGTCGTTTCAGCAGCTCCCGTCCTCACAGACTCAGCAGTCCGGTGGAAAAAGAGCAAGGCAGAGCAGGCACGCATAAGAAAAATAGAGAGCGAAAAGCTCTCTATTGAAAAAACGATCTCGGATCTCGAAGCCAGAGCTGAAGAAATCAACAACGAGCTCACAAAGGAAGAGATCTTCTCCGACATGAAAAAATGTCTCGAATACCAGCGCGAGCTGGATCAGATCAATGCCGCAACAGAGGATCTCTTTGCGAGATGGGAAGAATTAGAGTCCCTCTGAATATCTTCTGACTGTCTCCAGAAAGCTGAAGGCGGCTCCGGGATTGCTGTAATAATAAAGATGCGGCAGTCCCGCGATCAGCACATCCGAGCCGTAAATCGTATTGAAGGTCTTTCTTTCACCTTCCTTCGACGCCATGAAAGCATCTCCGTAGATATTGCAGCTGAACTCATGGTAGCAATGGCCTTTAATCATCGTACCTGCGGCACCCAGCATGGTATCTTTCGTCGAGATCAGGTCCAGATGTCCGAGCGCCATGGGTTCATCGGCCGGATAGGTATAGGCGTTGATAAGTCCCACCATTTTGTGAGGGAGGTTCCTGTAGTCGTAGAGCTCATCGCACAGGTACATGAAGCCGCCTCCGAACGCCATGCAGGGCATACCGCCCTTCAGTGCGTCGTATATGCTCTTCTTCATCCCTTCGTTGAGGCTGAGTGCTTCGGCATAGAGTTCCGGATGACCGCCGCCCAGCAAGAGGCCGTCGATACCCTCGGGCAGTTTTTCGTCATTAAGCGGTGAAAACAGCACTGTTTCCGCGCCCATGGTCCTCAAAAGATCGTGATTGTCCTCATAATACAGCCTGAAAGCATTATCACGCGCGACTCCGATGCGGACCGGCCTGTCGAGGCGCGGATATTCGGGCACCTCATAATCAAAATCAGGCGCTGACTCAGCTATCCTTATCAGAGCGTCAAAATCTATGCAGTTCGCGAGAATACCGGAAAGCTCAATGAGACGCTCACGTGCGATGTCGGCCTCTTCTCTGTCGGTCAGCAGGTACATCGAGGGAGCGAGATAATCCGACACATCCGGTATGAAGCCGAGCAGCTCCACGCCGAGCTCTTTCTCTATGACGCTCTTCCATTTCCTGTATATGGTTTTTGTGGCTCTGTTAAAGATGATGCCGGAAATATTGTTATGCGCCTTGTAATTGATAAGGCCCTTCAGCATCGATACATTCGTAACCGAAAAATCGCTCGCGTTTATTATCAGGATCACCGGTGTATCGGTTACTCTGCTGAGGTCGTAGCAGGACGCCCTCGAGGTGTCCCCCACGCCGTCATAAAAGCGCTGCATGCCCTCCATCACCGCAAAATTCGTATTTGCACAGTTACTCGCAAGAAGATATTTTACGGTGTTGTCATCACAGAAATAAGTATCCAGATTGCGCGACCTGATATCGAGCAGTCTGCTGTTCAGACGCGGCGCGAGAAAATCCGTGCCGCAGGCAAAATATGACACCGAGCAGCCTCTCTGGATGAGTGTCCGTGTGATGGTGGCTGTCAGCATCGTTTTTCTGTTTTCACTGTATGCGGTCGTGATCAGGATTCTCGGTAAATGCATGGTTCACCTCTTGTCAGAGCACGCTCTTATACTCTTCTCCTTCGTAATGGAATGACCTGTAAGCGCTCCAGCCGCCGTCCACCAGGAAAGTCTGACCGGTCACGTATGCGCTGGCGTCGCTCGATAAGAAAAAGATCATTCCGAGATAATCCTCACTGTAGGAAACGCGCCCCATCGGTATGGAGGCAGCGGCCTGCACCATATAATCCGCAGGACGGCGTTCCATCATCGGAGTCCAGATCCAGACGGGCGCGAT
>JAZRWL010000090.1:0-2937 GCA_045599685.1 Lachnospiraceae bacterium | reverse complement strand
GTACCTGATTGGAGCCGTTCGCGTGGTTGTACTGAGTCTTTCCGAAAACGACACGGAAGGGGCCGCCGGAATTGGCCAGACCGGAGACATAAGCCTCGTCGGTCTTCGTGATCGTATAAGGATAATTGTTCACACCGTAGGACATCAGGACGGGATAACCGGTCTTCACGAGGTCCTCATTGGTAGGGGTATAGGTGCCGTCATTCATATCGGCAGCGTTCTTGTTGTAAAATCCGAATACATCGGGGTATGACAGCGTGTCTACCGAGAAGGTCTCATTCGCCGCCATTCCGTCGGCAGCGAGGAAGGAGACCAGCGTGGTGCGGGCAGCCTTCGCGCCCATGGTATCATAATCGTCCATTCCGAGATATATGAGGAGCTTGTACAGGTCAAGGCCCTCATACTCGTTCACATACCAGTAGGCGTTGTTCGCGAGGCTGTAGTAATCGGAATATCCGATACCGCCGGTCACGACATTTCCGTCCGCGTCATAAACGACGAGTTCCTCGAGATCCTCGACGGTAAGATCGATCTCATGGCCGAGAGCCGAACCGCGGAAGGCTACGATATAATCAGTGTATTTTGAAGTATTAAAGCCGCCGGTCTCCGCAGCGCTGTGCTTGAAGCCGGGCTCACTCTCCTCACAGACATAGACATAAGCCACATTGCTGAAGGTAGGATAATCGTTCGAGCCGAAGGTGTCGGCATCGTAGACGAGCTTTATGCAGCCGTCTTCATTGTCAAGTGCCTCGATATAGCCGAGTGAATGCTCGCCCTCATTCTTCGCGTCGAATACGAAGGGAGCAACCTCCTCGCTGTTTCCTACGCCGTAGGCGAGCACGATGGGGCGTCCGGCCTCATGAGCAGCGGTGACCTCAGCGAGAGTAAAAGATGAGATGTCGGCGCGATTGCTGTTTTTCAGCACTACACGGAAAGCTGTATCGGTGAGCCGGATGCCGTTATCTCCTTCCACCATATTATAAAGAAGATAATAGAGATCGAGACCCTCATAAGTAAGCGTGCCGCGTGAATCGGTATAGGTGCCGCGCACAAGTCCGTCATTGCGGTTCTCAAGCTCGCGTACCGAGAGCGGGATACTGGTGACGACAGCGGGGCCCTCTACCGTCATGGTAGCGCCCGTGATCGCGTCCACATTGTAAGGAAGCGTGGCATCGTCGGTGATGCCGCCGTTCATGGTATGCTTATACGGGCTGTTTTCGAAATCCACATCTGAAAACATTTCCAGAGCGACCGTTTCGGCAGCCTCTGACGTTTCATCCGCAGCCGTGGTCTCGGCACCGGTCTCCGCGGTATCAGTCCCGGCATTTGGCAGATCTGTCTCTCCCGATTCTCCGCAGGCGGTGAGCAGAAGTGCCATTGCAAACAGAATAGCCAATAGTCTCTTCATTTTCAAAACCTCCAATATTACAAGCGAGAATAAGAAACCATAGAAATGATATTCCATTCGGGAATATTAGTCAACGATACTGCGCGATTTGATATATTCCGCAATGGAATATAATATATTCAGTGTCCGGATTTTGAAGACAGTTATTGCGTATACCTGCAGTAAAGGCTATAATTGGGCCATCTCAGCTAAGGAGCAGAACATATGGAATACATGAAATATGTGATAATCGCGGTCCTCGCGCTCGTTGCTGTCGTATACGGTATTGTACTTTTTTACGATCTTTACCGCCACAGGGCCGAAATAAAAGGGGAACAGGGCAGTACAAAGCTCATTTCCATCGTCTCTCCGATAATCCTCTTCATTTCCTCTATGGGAGTATCGGATATGACGATGAACTCCTTTTTCTTCAATAAATGTGATCTTGTGGACGGAAAGCGCCTCCCCGGCACTCTTATCACCTGCGCCTCTCTTCCGCTTTCCATCGTCGCCCTGATCTTCGTCGCCAATTCCTCCGTGGATGTCACTCTGGTCGCCATGTGCATGGTACTGCAGACCGTGGGCGCGCTCATCGGTGTGAAGCTCGTATCGGGAATGGACGGCAGCGCCATCAAGAAATATCTCGGCTATGTCCTCCTCGCCACTGCAGTAGTGCTGATAATAAAGCTCATCGTCGAGAGCGTGAGCGGGGATTCGAATACCGAGACTTCATTCCCCCTCGTAAAGACCATCATCCTCGGCGTATTCGCCTTCGGCTTCGGAGTCGTAAATATGCTCGGAATGCCTACTAAAGCACCGTATATGGCGCTCCTGCTCATCATGGGGATGCGCGCGGACTGCATCCTCCCCATAGTAATGAGCGCCTGCACCTGCTCATCGCTCATGGGCAGCATCGAATATGTGAAGAAGGGCATATATCAGAAAAAGATCGCTCTGATCTATTCCACGGTAGGCTTCATCGGCGTCGGGCTCGGTTCCCTCTGTGCGCTGCAGCTCCCGGCGATAGTCCTGACGGTAATAATGGTTTTGCTCACCGTATACACGGGTATCTCACTGCTTCGCAAAAAGAAAAAATAACATATTCCAAAAACGGATAAAAAAAACTGGCGGGGCTTATAAAAAGCCCCGTCTTTTATATCGTTTTATTAAACTACTCCGGCATACTTTATACGCCAGTTCATCCTTCCTCACAAAAAGAAATCCCCAGTATATCGTCCGTCGGTATTACCGTGCCGTCCTCCGTGATTATCGTTCTGTTTACGGTATTGATGCGCCTCAACCGCCCTGTCACCGTCATACAGGCCCCGCCGGACTTTTTCGTGTCGGGAACGAAATATTTTATCTCTACAGACAGCTCCTCGTCGCTTCTCGCCAAAAGCTCCGCCAGTCTCTCATCCAGCTGTTCGAGCTCGCTGTCCGAAAGCTCAGGCCGCCTGCCCGTATGTCTCTCCGCTTCCTCCACCGCTTCCTCGGGAGTCAGCGCTTGGGAGAAGAAATAGGCGCCCCGCATCATCCCCGCCTCGGCGGCG
>JAZRWL010000089.1:0-7593 GCA_045599685.1 Lachnospiraceae bacterium | reverse complement strand
GTGATCACGTTGATCATGGATCCTCCGCTCGCCTCTATCCTCTGCGCCCTCATCCCGATAATGATCGTAATAAGCATCGGCGTTTCCCGCCGCGGCATACCGCTCTATCGCAAGGTCCAGGACAAGCTGGATGCCGTCGTGCGCGTCATGCGCGAAAATATCACCGGTATCCGCGTGGTAAAGGCTCTCACGAAGGAAAATCACGAAAAGGATCGCTTCGCCCGTGCGAATGACGAGATGGCGTCAAGCGACATCCACGCCAGCACGGTCATGGCCATGCCCGGCCCCTTCATGCAGATCTGCCTCAATACCGGTCTCGCGCTCGTCGTGATCTTCGGCGCGAGGCGCGTGGACTCCGGTGCGATAAAACCCGGTGTCATCCTCGCCTTCCTCACCTACTTCAATATGATCGCAATGGGTGTCATGGGACTGAACCGCATCTTCATGATGCTCAGCAAATCCTCAGCCTCCGCGAACCGCATCGCCGCAGTCATAAGCATGGAGGACAAGCCCGACATCCTGAGTGAGGCCGAGGTCGGAAAGCCCTCAGACGACTCATTTATCTGCTTTGACAATGTGAATTTCAGTTATATCAAGGACAGCGATTACGACCGCGCAGGCTTCGGCGGCGAGGAAAGAGAGCAGTGTCTTTACGATATCAGCTTCAGGTTAAAGCGCGGCGAAAGCCTCGGCATCATCGGCCCGACAGGCTGCGGAAAGAGCACGATCATCCGCCTGCTGCTGCGGTTTTATGACGCTGATACCGGAGGCGTATATGTGGACGGCCGCGATGTACGCACCTACAAAAGAGACGAGCTGCATAAAAAATTCGGCGTGGTCTTCCAGAACGATATGATATTCTTTGATACTCTGCGCAATAATATCGCCTTTGGCAGAGAGCTTTCGGACGATGAGCTCGTGGCCGCGATAAAGGACGCAGCCGCCATCGACTATCTGGAAAGCCTCGAGGACGGCCTCGATCACGGCGCCGACATCGGAGGCGCGAATCTCTCCGGCGGCCAGAAGCAGCGTATCCTCATTGCGAGGGCGCTCGCAGGCGATCCCGATATCCTGATTCTCGACGATTCGAGCTCCGCGCTCGACTACAAGACCGACGCCGCTCTGCGCAAGGCCATTTTTGAGAACCACAGCAATTCGACTACTATCATGATCGCTCAGCGAGTGAGCTCGATACAGAATATGACCCATATACTGGTCATGGATAACGGGCGTTGCATCGGTTACGGGAGCCATGCCGAGCTGCTCGAGTGCTGCCCCGCCTATCGTGAGATCTACGAGACTCAGATGGGCGCATTATCATGAGGAGGTGAAGCAGGATGCCCGGCAGAGGTGACAGAGGCGGAAAAAAAGAAAAGCCCAAGGACGCTAAGGGCGCTCTTCGCCGCATATTAAAATATCTCGCGAATTACAGAAAATATATATTATTACTGGTCTGCTGTGCTTTTCTCAGTAATCTGGGGAATCTTCTGGGACCGCGCTTTGCCGGAAAGGCCATCGGAGCCGCCGTCGGTGAAGGTCAGGTGGATTTTGATCAGGTGATGCATTACGCGATCCTGATGCTCATCGCCTATCTCGGCAGCAATATCCTCTCCTTCCTCGTGAACATTTCGATGATGCGTATAGCGAGGCGTGTGGCACAGCGCATGAGGAGCGATATCTTCAACAAGCTCATGACGCTGCCGGTCAGCTTCTTTGACCGCAATCAGGCAGGTGATATCATCAGCCGCGTCTCCTACGACGTGGATGTTATCTGCGCCAGCCTTTCGACCGATATCATCCAGATACTGACGAGCTTCGTCACCGTGACGGGCTCCTTCATCATGATGTGCTCGATCTCGCTGCCCATAGCCTGCTGCTTCCTGATCACGACGCCTCTGGCGATCCGTTTCACAAAACGCATGGGAAAGATCACCCGTCCGCTTTATTCAAAGCGCAGCGCCTCCTATGGCAGGATGAACGGCTTCGTAGAGGAAATGTACGCGGGTCAGCGGACGATCCTCGCGTATGCACATGAGGACGGGGTCTGCGACAATTACAGCGCGATAAACCACGAGGCGGCGGAAGCCTACAAGAATGCTGATTCCCTCGGCATGTCCATGGGGCCTACGATCAATTTCTTTAACAACCTCGGCCTTTCTATGGTCGGTCTGCTCGGCTCGATCCTGCTTTTGAACGGCAGCGCCGGTATCGACCAGATCTCCTCCTTCGTGCTCTATTCACGCAAATTCTCGGGCCCGATAAATGAGATCGCCAATATCATCAATGAGATCTATTCCGCGCTCGCAGCCTCCGAAAGAGTCTTCGCGCTGCTCGACCGCGATGAGGAACCTGCGGATCAGCCCGACGCGGTAAGACTGACCGACGCCAGAGGAGATGTCGAAGTCAGGAACGTGTCCTTTGGCTACCTGCCCGGGGTCACAGTGCTCCATGATCTGAATCTCTCAGCCGAGTCCGGACAGACGATCGCCATCGTAGGTCATACCGGAGCAGGAAAAACGACGATTATAAACCTTCTGATGCGCTTTTACGATATCGACACCGGAAGCATCACGGTCGACGGAAATGAGATCTGCCGTATCACGATGGACAGCCTCCGCCGCTCATACGCGATGGTGCTGCAGGATACCTGGGTCTTCTCGGGAACAATCTTCGAAAATATAGCCTACGGCAAGGAAAACGCGACTATGGATGAGGTCATCGCCGTGGCGAAGGCCGCGCATATCCACAATTATATAATGCGTCTGCCGGAGGGCTACAACACGGTCATCACCGAGGGCGGCGGCAATATCAGCAAGGGCCAGAAGCAGCTTCTGACCATTGCCCGCGCCATGCTCTACGATACGAACATGCTCATCCTCGACGAGGCCACGAGCAATGTCGATACGAATACTGAGCGTCAGGTGCAGCGCGCGATGGCCGATCTGATGAAGGGGCGCACGAGCTTCGTCATAGCCCACAGGCTCTCGACTATCCAGCATGCCGACAAGATCCTCGTCATGGATCACGGCGATGTCGTAGAACAGGGCACCCACGATACGCTCATGGCGGCGAAGGGAACTTATTACAAGCTGTACGCGGCACAGTTTGAATAACACGCCGGGGTTCTCCTTTCGCCGCACAGTATAGACATCTGCCACCGCGATCGACACGATACAAAGCGGGAAATGCGGTGTTTTTCCTCACAGGACATAAATGTCTGAGCGTTTCCCCCTACCTGATAAGGTACAGCTCCTCCTGTCTGCCGTTTATGAAATATACTTTTCCGTCAACGAAGGCTATATCCTCCTCATGGCAGGTCGTGATATCCTGTCCCCACTCAGGGCAGTAGGAGGTGACATTCATTTCAAGCGCGTAGCAGGTATTATCGTGCAGCGTATATACGCCGTGGACAGGGTAATGCGCCTGATCGGCCCATTTTCCGATATTCGGTCCCGCT
Source organism: Lachnospiraceae bacterium (assembly GCA_045599685.1). Classification (GTDB taxonomy): domain Bacteria; phylum Bacillota; class Clostridia; order Lachnospirales; family Lachnospiraceae; genus UBA3774. The sequence continues at coordinate 4,136 of JAZRWL010000089.1, read as the reverse complement.
CCGTGGACGTGCAGTCCGATGGGATGACTGTATATCTCATTGCGGATACCTGCTACCATAGCGTCAGCCTTTACCGCGTCAAAGATCTCATTACCGGTACGTCCGGCCACCATATTCGCACGCACTATATCCTGGAAGCGATTCCCGTTTTTGAAGGCGGCCCTGATCCCCTCCGGCACGGAGTCTTCACCGGGATGCAGCACATAAGCGAGCCTCTGATAATCGGTATTGAGTCCCAGATACTCAAGGCCCACATCACAGCGAACAATATCGCCGGGCTGAATGATCGTATTCGCAATACGCGCCCGCGGATCGCCCTTTCGCTGCACATTGATATCCGTAGGGAAATTGAAATCCAGTCCCATCCCCCTTATCTGCTCCATGAACATCCACTCCACATCCGAAGTATGTGTGATACCCGGGTGGATGAAGGCGCTCGAGAAGATCTCTCCGATGACCGACTGCATGATAAACGACACGCCCTCATAGGCGGTCAGCTCTTCCGGCATGCGCGTCTCGAGCCAGCGTACACAGGCCTCCTCCGCGCTGCAGATGCGTCCTTTAAGACTGTCATCGAGACAGGCCATGAGCTTGTTATAATGATTCACGGTAAGCCCGTCACCGAGAGCCAGCCTTTCGGAGATGTTCACACCGATCTTCTCCGGCTGTCGCTCCATAAGGAGCTGATTCAGACAGAACCACTGATCGCCGAGGCTGTCATCCCAGAGCGGGATGAATTGTTCAAAGCGTGCGCCGCCGAGAGGATACAGACTGTAGCGATCGACACTGCCGTCAAAATTCATAAGAAATACCAGTATCCCGAGGCGCCCGGACGAATCCTCCGGCCAGGGGATCATCGTGGAAAATACCGGATCCTCATTGTACTCGCGTCCTATGAGTATCCAGCAGTCGAGCCCCGCTGCCTCCATGACGCGCGGCAGCACCGTCTCAAAACGCTTCGCGAGCCATTCATTGCGTATTTCAGCACGCTTTCTGAGCGGCAGTATCTTGTTCTTCGCCGCAGCGATCGTAGCTTCGTTTTTCATGATTTTCCTCCTTTTCAACCGGTTCCGCAGCTTTTTTGCATATCCCTTATATGACGGATGCCCTCGAAGAGGCTTCCTCTGCGTAATGACTTAAGTACGAACAGTCTTTACAGGTGTTCCTATATGCTGAATGACCCTGAAGAGACCTCCGCAACGCCAGACTTAAGTGCGGTCAGTCTCTGAACGGGTCATTCAGCATATTATTATTCTCAGATATTCAGCAGCACGAGCGCCGCGATGATCATCAGGATGCCTACGATCTGCGCCTTGCTCAGCTTTTCCTTGAATACCAGCGTGCCTACGAGAGTGACCGCGACGATCGTACCGGCACTGTATACCGGGAACACTATGACGCCGGGGATATCCTCAAGCGCACGAAGCAGCAGGCGGGTAATAAAATAATTCGGAAAACCGATACCGATACCAAGCAGGATCGCGATCTTCGTGATCTCGGACTTGCGGATGATCATGCGAATGACGGCAAAGATCAGCGCCGCGCTGAAGATCATGAGCAGGAAAAGATTCTTGCTCTCAGGCAGGCAGAGCTCATCGAAGACCTTATTAGCGGACTCGGTCACACCGTTTTGCAGCATGTGGATAATAAGCCAGATAAACGCCGAACCTCCGGCGACCTTCGCCGCCGCCTTTTCCTCCCTGCGGGCCGCAAGTCCCATCATGACGATAGCGAGGATAGCGAGAGAAAGACCGATATAGCAGGCGAGAGTCGGTTCCTCATTGAAAACCACTATGGAAAGGACCGTCGGCACGAGGATACCGAGCTTCGAAAATACCGAGGTGAGCGCGACGCCGTTCGCTGCGACATTGCGGCTCATCAGCAGGAAGCCCACAGGGTAGAGGACACCGGTACACAGGCCCATGATCAGAGGGAGCGCGAGCTTACCGCCTTGCATCGTATCGGCGATTCCGCCTCCCGTGAGGAAAAAAATCAGGCCAAGCGATACGCAGACCACGTAATTCGCGCCGTACATGACTATGGGATCCTTGACCGTTGTCTTGCTGTACCTAACGATGCATGAAATAATAACGCTGCATGTGATCGCCAATAATAAGAATACCATTTTTTGCCTCCCCTTTATACCGATCCGGCTGTTCAGACCAGACTGATCGCTCCGAAAATACCGGCGCTCACGAACGCCATAATGACACCTGCCAGAAGCACTCCTCCTATTACGGCGACAGAGCTCTTCTTAAAATCCATATCAAGAATACTGGCGGCGAGCGTCCCGGTCCAGGCTCCGGTACCGGGAAGCGGTATCCCCACAAAGAGCATCAGTCCGAGATACGCTCCTACTCCTGCCTTTCCGGTGATCTTGCTGCCTGCCTTTTCCCCCTTTGTCAGCATCCAGGTGAACCATTTGCCGATGATCTTTTTGTCACTGCCCCAGACCAGTACCTTTCTCGCGAAAAGATATATGAAGGGAACCGGCAGCATGTTTCCGATGATGGATACGATGTACACCGGCACCAGATCCAGATCCATGCCCACCCCCAGCGGGATCGCACCCCTCAGCTCGATGATAGGTACCATGGACAGAAGAAACACCCAGATATAACTCATAAAAGCTCCTTACTGCTTATTCGCCTGTCTGATGTTGAAACGCTTTCGCTGCGTGGGATCGAGGATCTTCTTGCGCATGCGCAGAGTCTTGGGCGTCACCTCCAGCAGCTCGTCCGTGTCGATGAACTCAAGGCACTGCTCGAGGCTCATGATCTTTGCGGGAGTGAGCTTGAGCGCCTCGTCGGAGCCCGACGCACGGGTGTTGGTTAGCTGCTTTTTCTTGCAGACATTGACCTCGATATCCATATTCTTGGGATTCTGGCCTACGACCATGCCGGCATAGACGCGATCTCCCGGCTTTACGAAGAGCAGGCCGCGATCCTGCGCATTGAAAAGGCCGTAGCCCACCGCGTCGCCGGTCTCAAAAGCGATCAGCGAACCCATATTTCGGTACTGGATATCTCCGCGATAAGGGCCGTAGCCGTCGAAGATCTGATTCATTATACCGCTGCCCTTCGTATCCGTGAGGAATTCGTCGCGATAGCCTATGAGTCCGCGGCTCGGGATCGAAAACTGCAGTTTCGTATTGCCTGCGCCTGTAGGATCCATGGAAATGAGCTCGCCCTTGCGCGTGCTGAGCTTCTGGATCTCGGCGCCTGCGAATTCATCCGGCACATCCACATAAAGCAGCTCGATAGGCTCCTGCTTTTTGCCGTTTTCATCGTATTTGTAGATGACTTCAGCCTTGCTTACGGCGAATTCATATCCCTCGCGGCGCATATTCTCGATCAGAACGGAAAGATGCAGCTCGCCGCGTCCGCTTACCCTGAATGCATCGGGGCTGTCGGTCTCCTCCACTCGCAGGCTCACATCGGTATTAAGCTCGCGGAAAAGACGCTCGCGAAGGTGGCGCGAGGTGACATATTTTCCTTCCTGACCGGCGAAGGGACTGTCGTTTACCACAAAGGTCATTACGAGAGTCGGATCGGAGATCTTCTGGAAGGGGATGGGCTCGGGATTCTCGGGAGAGCAGAGAGTATCGCCGATATGAATGTCGGCAATACCGGATACCGCGACTATGGAGCCGCGCTGCGATTCCGTGACCTCGACCTTCTTTATCCCGTCGAACTCATAGAGCTTGCTGACCTTGACCCTCTTGTACTTTTCGGGAGCGTGCGCGTTTACGATGACGACATCCTGATTGACGCGGATGCTGCCGTTATCGACCTTTCCCACGCCGATCCTGCCGACATATTCATTATAATCGATGGTACTGATGAGGAGCTGTGTCGGAGCCTCAGTATCGCCTTCGGGAGCGGGGATATACTTCAATATCGTCTCAAAAAGCGGCACCATGTTCTTTCTCTCGTCTTCCAGATCGAGAGCGGCCCAGCCTGCCTTTGCGGACGCAAAGACGAAGGGGCAGTCCAGCTGCTTTTCCGAAGCGTCAAGCTCCATGAGAAGCTCCAGCACCTCATCTATGACGGCCTGCGGACGTGCCTCGGGGCGATCGACCTTATTGATGCAGACGATGACATCAAGATCCAGCGAAAGTGCCTTCTGGAGCACGA
>JAZRWL010000088.1:0-3691 GCA_045599685.1 Lachnospiraceae bacterium | reverse complement strand
TAAGGCGGTCATGCGGCGGCGTAAGCTTGTTTACGCCGATATTTGATCGCCAAGTACATCGGGCAGCTTGCCGTGAGATGTGCGAATGCCGCAAATCGAGTAAGAGGATCAGGGTTGCTCCTACCCGATCGTACACGTCGCCCTGGGACGTGACGCCTGTTCCGGCTTCGCTTTTCATGTGGTTTTAGAAGGCTGCAGTCAAAATTTACACGATTTTTACAGTATTATTACCAAAAATCAATTGCAAGTATTGATTATTTGGATGCCGTGTGTTATTTATTAGACTGATGAAATATTGGTGTTGGTTTTTCGGACGTATCGTTCCGGGATGGCGTCAGCAGTCTGAAAGCCTGCAGAGGAGAGCAGTAGTATATGACAAAAATCAAAAAGCTCTGGCGGGTGCTATCCACCGTCATCGTGGCGCTGGCAGTGATCCTGGCTATACTCTTAGTGGGTGTACGTCTCGTGGGTCTGCAGGTCTATACCGTTCTGTCGGGGTCGATGGAGCCTGAGTACCATGTGGGCGCCCTGATCTATGTGAAGGAGGTCGAGCCGGATACGTTGCAGGTAGGTGACGACATCACCTTCATGCTGGACGAGACGACGGTCGCCACACACTGCATCATAGAGGTGGTACCGGATGAGGAGGAGCCCGATGTGCTCCGCTTCCGGACGCAGGGAATAGCGAACGACACCCCTGACGGAACGGCGGTGCATTACAGAAACGTGATCGGAAAACCGGTATTTTCGATACCCCTGCTCGGATATCTCGCGAATTATATCAGTTCGCCGCCCGGAAAATATGTTGCGATCGCGGCAGGCGCCGTACTGCTTATGCTGGTATTCCTGCCGGATCTGATCGGCGGTGACGACAGAGAAAAGAATAAAAAGGCTTCGGAAAAAACAAAAGAGTAACGCCCTTCGGGCACTCATATAAAGCTGAGTTATTTTTAGGAGGTATTATCTAATGAAAAAGTCAACCAAGGTGCTCCTTACGGTAGCCTGTGCGATCCTGCTGGTCTGCGCCGGTGTCTTCGGTACGCTGGCATTTCTGACCTCGACGGATAAAGTGACGAATACCTTCACCGTAGGTGAGGTAGCGATCACGCTGGATGAGGAGAAGGTAGATGAGTACGGTGTAGTCGATGAGACCGCGACTTCCCGCGTGGACACCAACGAGTACAAGCTCATTCCCGGTCATCAGTACATCAAGGATCCTACGATCCATGTTGACGCCGACAGTGAGGACTGCTGGGTATTCACAAAGGTCGAGAACGGTCTCGGCGATGATGCGGAAATCACGATGACAACCGGATGGAGTCTTGTGGATGGTGAAACGGATGTGTACGCCTATCAGATTATTCTGAGTGCCGGGCAGAATGTAAATGTATTTAGCACTTTTACCTTTGACGAGGATGCCGATCCGATGGATCACGTTACGGTCGATACCGACGGAAAAGTAACCGACTCCGATGAGATCGTCATCACCGGTTATGCCGTGCAGGCAGACGGCTTTGACACTGCCGCAGCCGCATGGGCAGCGACCTTCGGAACGCCCGAGACTTCCTCTGCCGCAGGCGAGTAAGCACCTGATCAACGCACAAGGGAAGCATCAATATGAAAAAACACGGTAAAGGCTGTTTTGCTCTTATATTGACGCTGGTGCTCCTGCTCGGAGTGGCGGTCGGCGGGACTCTTGCCTATCTGATCTCAAAGACGGAGCCTGTGGTCAATACCTTCTCGCCGAGCGATATCAGTATCACGCTGACAGAGTCGCGGGATCTGGATCTGAAGCTGGTCCCCGGAAAGACCATCACGAAGGATCCCGAGGTCACAGTAAAGGCAGGCTCGGAGGCCTGCTGGCTGTTCGTAAAGGTCGAGGAAAGCTCGAATGTGCCTGATTTTCTGACATATTCGGTAGATTCCTCGTGGACGGCGCTCAGCGGTGTCAGCGGAGTATATTATATCTGGGTCAGCGCGGCGGATGCGGAGGCGGGCGTAGGATACCCGGTGCTCACGGATGACTGTGCGACTGTGAAATCGACCGTGACAAAGGCCGATCTTGGCGCCCTCACATCCGCGACATATCCGAAGCTCACCTTTACGGCATATGCCATACAATCGGAGGGCTTCTCGTCCGCTTCGGCTGCGTGGGCAGCTATTCAGTAGGTTATAAAAAAATAAAAATATAAAGGGGGAACAAAATGAAAAAGAAAGTACTGGTAGTGTCACTTATTGCGGTACTGCTCGCGATCGCTCTGGTAGGCGGTACGCTTGCGTACTTCACTGATGAGGAAGAGGTCAAGAACACCATGTCCATCGGCGATGTGGATCTGATCCTGACCGAGACTTCAGATGCCAAAGACGGCGTGGTCGGTACGGCAAAGACCGGTAATGTAACGGGATTTGACTACACGAACATGGTCCCCGGCACCACCTATGCGAAGCGCGCTACGCTGAAACTCAGCAATGAGGCCTTCGAGGTCAACGCAAAAGTCTTCGCAGAGCTTATTGTATCAAACAATGATGAGCTCTATGATCTCGTAAATGCGGCGAACGCTGCCGGCGGAGAGTATGCTTCGGCCAAACTCAATGCGGACGATCTCGCAGGCACCTTCCTCGAGAACTGCAATCTGCCTGTTTCCGCTATAGTCGGGGGTTTTGTCGATTCCGAGGGAATGCATGTAATCTATTATCTGGACGAGTGGACTCCCGGCCATGAGGAGGTTCTGTTCACCGGTATCACCGTTCCCGCGAAGCTGGATCAGTCTCTCAGCAAGGTCACGAAGCCCGTTGACCTGACCGTAAAGGGTTATGCGATCCAGAGTGCGAACGTACCTGATGTTAAGACCGCATACGATCAGTTCTTCACCCAGGGCTGGATAAACGAATAATAAGTGAAGCATATTTGTAAGTAAAAAGCGGATGAAAGGCCGGGATCACCGGCCCGATGGTGTCATTTTTTGAAAGGAGGTGGAAAATATGTCAGAAAAACGCGTATACGACCACGGAAGACGCGCACTTATCGTGCTGCTTTTCATGCTCGGGTTCATGCTCGCCGCCCTTGCTTTTTTGCCTGACGGAACGCTCGCATATTTTACCGCCTCCGACACCGCCCGCAATGTGATCACCGCCGGCAGCGTCGATATCGACCTGTCGGAAAAGGACGCGGAAGGCAATGCTTACCGCGATCCTGTCAACGTCGTGCCCGGCGCGGCAGTGGACAAGATCGTGACGGTGAAAAATACCGGAGACAATCCCTGCTGGGTGCGTATTTTCGTGAAAAAGTCCCTAAACCTCTCGAAGGACGCCGAGGGCACGGGGGATGTCGATCTGTCATTGATAGCGCTCGACATCAATACGGCGGACTGGATCGAAAAAGATGGCGCTTTCTATTACAAAAAGGCACTTGCCCCCGGAGAAAGCACGGAGGCATTGTTCACCTGTGTGAGCTTCAGCCCCGAAATGGGGAATCTTTATAAGAATTCCGTGGCGGAGATACTCGTAAGGACAGAGGTTGTACAGTCGGAAAACAACGCGGACAGCGTACTGAGTGCGTCAGGCTGGCCTTCAGACGGGGAAGGAGGCGGCGGAGAATGAAAAAGAAGCTCGTTGCCGTTTTCCTCTGTCTCGTGCTTGCACTGGCAGACATACATTTCATATCGCCGCAGGCTCTTGCCGACGAGGCGGA
>JAZRWL010000087.1:0-10335 GCA_045599685.1 Lachnospiraceae bacterium | reverse complement strand
GCCGGCCCTGCCGCCGGCGCAGCACCCGAAACGCTCCCGGCTGCCGATTTCCTTTCAAAAAAGGTCTCCCCTCATATTATAAGTTAATAATATTTCCGCCTTGTAATGCGTCACTCTATGATCTATACTTGCTCATAATGCCTTTTGGGAGTATGTCATGGGTGAGCTTAGCTTTTATCAATTTTTAATCGTATGTCCTCTGATCTTTATCTCCTGTTTCGTGGATGCGGTAGCTGGCGGAGGCGGCCTCATATCGCTCCCCGCGTACATGATCGCCGGCCTTCCCACGCACGAGGCGATTGCCACGAACAAGCTTTCCGCGAGCATGGGTGCGGCCTGCGCCGTGGTAAAATACTTCCGTCTGGACATGGTGCCGTGGAAAAACGCTCTTTTCTGCCTGCCCTTCGCCATCGGCGGCGGCACGGTCGGTGCTAATATCGCCCTCTTTATCCCCGAAAATATCTTCAAATATATAATGCTCGTGCTGCTGCCTCTCACCGCTGCCTTCGTAATGCGGAAGAATTCCCTCGTCAAGGAACGCGCTCCTTATCAGGGCTTCATAATGTACATCCTTTCGGCGGCGATCGCCTTCGTGGTCGGTATGTATGACGGCTTCTACGGTCCCGGCACCGGAGTATTCCTGATCCTCCTGCTGCTGACTGCCGCCCATTATACGCTCGACGACGCGAACGGCACCGCGAAAAGCATCAATTTCGTGACAAATGTCTCATCTCTCGTCATATATCTGATAAACGGCAAGGTCGTCGTTCCCCTCGGGCTCGCCGCCGGCATCTTCGGCATGGCGGGCGGTTATCTCGGAGCAAAGGCCTACGGAAATAACGGGGCAAAAATCGCAAAACCGATAATCCTTGCCGTACTTGCAATATTTTTCATAAAGATTATAATCGAACTGTTGCAGGCTTGACGTCTGCTCCAATATCACAGACGGGAAAAAACATGAAGAAACTGCATCTCAAATTCTACCTTTGCTTCTCGATACTCTGCCTCGCATCCAATATGGCCCATCCGGTCACGCCCATGTATATCTCTGAGCGAGGGATTTCCGATCCCATGTTCGGCTATGCCTTCTCCGGCGCGATGGTCACCATGTTCCTCACCTCGCCGCTCTACGGAAAACTCTGCAACTATTACCCCACGAAGAAGATCCTGAGCTTCACCGTCATGGGATACGCGGTCGGACAGTTCTTCTTCTTCCTCGCTCAGTCTGATATGACGATGTTCTTCGCGCGAGTCTTCGCCGGTCTCTTCGCGGGCGGAATGTGGACCGCGGCACTCAATTACGTCATCAATACCTCTGATGACGCCGATTCGAAAGCAAAGAACCTGACGGTCTACGTCACGGTCCAGTCCGTCGTATCCGCTCTCGGATATTTCATCGGCGGAATGCTCGGTGAGATCGCGACGGAGGTCTCCCTCCTCGCGCAGGTCGGCAGCATCGTGTTAGCATCGATCATCTTCAATTTAGTCTGCATCGACGATACGCCTTACAAGCACAAGCCCTCGGAGAAGCTGAAGCTCAGGGATGTCAACCCCTTCGTTTCCTTCCTCGATGTCAAAAAGTATGCTTCTTCACTGCTGATCATCCTTTTCGTCATCACGGCCCTCACCAATATCGGCCAGAGCACCTTTGAGCAGGAATTCAACTACTATATAAAGGATGCCTTCGGACTGACCTCTGCGTATAACGGCACATTCAAGGCCATCATCGCCATCGTGAGCTTCGTCGCGAACGTCACCCTCAGCATGAGGATAATGAGGAAGACGAATATCAACTACTCCTATCTTCCCATCATCATCCTTTGCACCATTCCGCTCGGACTGATCCTGCTCTTTGACAATGTGGTGCCCTTCGTCATCATGGACGTCACCTTCTACGGCTTCAACGCGCTTCGTACCCCCATTCTGCAGAATCTGATCTCGACCAATGCAGACTCGGAATACAGCAACAACGCCATCGGTTTTTATCAGGGCATGGGGAACCTCGGCAGTCTGTTCGGCGGGCTGTTCGCGGGCTCTCTTTATACCGTACAGCATTCTCTGCCCTTCCTGGCAGCCTTCCTCGCATTCGTCGCGGGCGTCGTCTTCACGGTGCTGTATGTGATCAAATATAAAAAAGCCAATCCCGGCACCACGATGTTCCGCAGGAACTGACCGCTGTTTTTTCAGCATAAAGGGGAATTATGAGTAAAAAATATTTAAAGTTTTTCATCGTATTCGGCATCATGAGCCTCGGAGCCAATATGGCCCATCCGGTCACACCCATGTATATAGCCCAGCGGGGACTATCGAGCCCGATGTTCGGATATGCTTTTTCCGGCGCGATGCTCACCATGTTCCTCACCTGCCCGCTATACGGCTAGCTGTGCATTTACTACCCTACGAAAAAGGTGCTCTGCTTCACCTCTCTGGGATACGCCGTAGGACAGGTCTTCTTCCTGTTCGCGTACTCAGATATCGCTATGTTCCTCGCGAGAGTCTTCGCCGGACTTTTCTGCGGCGGTGTCTGGACAGCCGCGCTCAATTATCTGGTCAATACCGCCGAGGACAGCACGGTAAAGACACGTAATCTTACCGTATATGCCACTGTACAGACTGTTACCTCCGCCTGCGGATATTTCCTGGGCGGTCTTCTCGGAGAGCTCACTACCGAGACCGCGCTCGTATTGCAGGTCGTATTCCTTACGCTCTCAGGTATCCTCTTCATGGTCGTCTGCGTTGATGATACGCCCTTCAAGCACAAACCCGAGAATCCTCTGCGCTTAGCCGACGTGAATCCCTTCGCAGCCTTCATCGACGTGAAAAAATACGCTACACGCCTGCTCGTGCTGCTCTTTATCATCACCGCTATCACTAATATCGGACAGAATACCTTCGAACAGGAATTCAATTATTACATAATGGATCATTTCGGACTCACCTCCGTATATAACGGCACCTTCAAGGCCATCATCGCAGTAGTGAGCTTCATCGCCAATTTTACGCTCAGTATGCGTATCGCGAGGAGGACGAATCTGAATTATTCCAACGCGGTGATCACCGCCCTCTGCGCGATCCCGCTGGGACTCATCCTGCTTTTTGACAACATCATCCCCTTCGCCGCGATGGATATCCTGTTCTACGGCTTCAACGCGCTCCGTACTCCTATCCTGCAAAACCTCATTTCCTCGAATGCCGAAGGAGAATACAGCAACAACGCGATCGGCTTTTACCAGTCCATGACCTATCTGGGCTCACTGTTCGGAGGACTTTTCGCAGGCTCACTTTACACGATCAAACAATCCCTGCCCTTCACGGTCGCTTTCATCGCTTTCGTGCTCGGTACCGCAGTCACCGTTATCTATGTACGCACTTACAAAGCAAAGAACCCCGGTGCGGGCTTTCTCAACAAGTGATCATAATACCTGATTAAAACACTCCGCCGCGACCGTTTTAAGGCTCCGGCGGAGTGTTTTGCTGCTCTTTTTCAGGCTCTTCTATCTGTCAAATCTTCTTTCCAGCATGATTATGTGATTTTCTCCGAAGGTAAAGCCGTATTTTTCGGCTGTTTCCCTCAGATCGATCCTGTCTGCGGGTATCATCATCACAAGCTTCGGGAGCCCTTTCTTTTTCATCAGAGAGATCGCGAATCTTATCGCGCCTTCGGCATCACCGCCGATGAAGCCTATGTGCAGCGCTTCATTTTTCATGAAGCGGGCTCCGATGATCGCTATACCGTCCTCCTTCACGTATACGCAGCCCTCTTTCATCATACCGTTTAAAAGCGGCTCACCGAGCTCGTAAAAGGTACGGTTGAAGCACATATAGCCGCCGTACCCCGCCGCATGCTCCTGCATCAGACTGAGGGCTTTTGCGCAGTCACCAGCTGGCGCATACCCGGCGTCTTCTGTCCCGGGAGCATTTTCGGCGGACAGAGTCCCCTCTATGGTCTCCGCGGCGACACGGAGCCCGTTCCTTTCCGCGAGGCCTTTCGATACTACGTTCTTCAGGCCGGTATACATACGCACGGCAGGTACTCTGTGCTTTTCGCAGATCTCGAGGAAGCGCCGCCATATGGCCTTTCCGCAGCCGCATCCCTGATGATCGGGGTCCACGCGCAGCACCTCGAGCCAGGCAGCACCGTCATATTGCAGGGAGACATGAGCTATGCCCACCGCACTTCCGTTCTCATACGCTGCCACCATCTCGCCGCGTTCCGGATCAAAGAATTCATCCGCCGTCTCTCTCAGATAGGTATGGTTCGGCATTGTCTTCCGCTCAATGGCGCAAAGCGTATCGAGCTCGCTCTTATCGGGGATCCTTATCTCAAACTCCATTATCATCCTCCGTGACATATGTGAAGCCCCGCGGCGTTTGACCGCGGGGCGTGTTTAATGCGATCATCCGAAAGCTCAGGCCTTCTTCGGATCGTCGAAACGATGTACGTTCGTATTCGTGAAATAAGGAAGCTCCATTCTGACGCTGCGGAAATCTCTGCAGAAGCTTTCCTTCTCTTCCCTGCTCATCTGAAGGAACTTCTCGAAGTTCGATACGCTGATCTTGCCTACGCTGAAGAGCAGCTCGGTGTAGGTAGCAACATCGTAATTGTACTTCTTCTCCCACTCGGTCAGCTTCTTGTAGCCGTAGTAGTAAACTACGAAGTAGCCTTCCATCTCCTCATGCTGCTTGACCTGACCGCGTGCCGATCTCTCGTCGAAGGCCAGCTCGTCCTTGTAGACCTGCACGGCCTCGCCGATCGTCTTGCCGAAATATCTGAGCATCAGATCTACCTTGATGCGGACGGCGGTATGATGACGTCTGTAGGCTACGAACAGCGGATAGAAAGGATCCTCGGCATACACCCACTCGAAGACGTTCTCTGAACGGTGTGCGGTACCCTCCATGAGAGGCATATGGCAGGCACCGATCTTCGCGGTCTCGGGGATCTGGTCCGTTACTGTACGCACATACTGGATATGGTGTCCGGGATAGGTCTCATGGATGGACATCATCTTCATCCAGCCGTCGGTGACCGCGGTATAGTTTGCGTCATTGTACCAGATAACGCCCATCAGAGGACGCTGTCTCGGGTTGCCGCTGCCTGCGCCGCCCCAAGGCCACGAGAACTTCAGATACTCGCAGGCTCCGTAGAGCTGGCAGTACTCATCCTCGGGATACCATACATACTTGCGGCCGCCGGCCTGTGCTCTGTCGAGATATTTACGTCCGCGGGTAAGGACCTCTTCGGGATTGTCGGGAGCACCGGCATACTTGTCGAGGATAGCCTTGATATCTGCCATGGACTTCGGATCATTCTCGGGGATATCGAGAGCACGCGCGATATTAAAGCAGTTTGCTCTGGTCTTCTCGATCTCGGACTCATACCAGCTCAGGAGCTCGTCGAGCTCTACGCCGCGCAGATCGTGCAGCAGATCTCTGTAATACTTCTCTTCGAAGGGGATACGCAGGTCGTAATTGTTGATATCCTCCTTCGGGATATCGGTCTGCCACATCTCCTCTGCGGCAAAAGCCTCCAGAGTATCACAATAGGTGCTCATGACCTTGCCGAGCGCCCAGATCTTTTTCTTGTCAAAGGAAGCCTGCTTCATATATGAAGGGATCTTCGGGATGATGTCTCTCGTTGTACGTGCGCAGTGGTTGCAGAGAGCTACCATCGCAGCCTTGTTCTTATCGGAGAGCTTATCTGCGCGGGATCTGATCGCATCGAGGATAGCGGGCACCTGTGAGAACTTCTTTTCGATGATATCGGCTCTGATAACATCGGGGCGGCCGTCGTTGCGGAAATGCTTGATCAGGAAGAAAGAGATCTCACTGAAGATACGTGCGGGATTCGCAGCAAGTCCCTCGAGTTCGTTTTTTTCCGAGAAAACGAAATCATGATAATGTGCTTTCCAGACCTCGCAGGGCTTCGTAGGGGTCTCGAGCGCCTCGACCTCTGCTCCGAGAGCGTCGAGCTCAGCCGCTACCTGATCGAGATTTTCCTGAGTGGGGATGAACTGGATAGTCTCATAATTGTCCGCACTCTTTACTTTGTAATGGATGTCTGCGAGCTTGTCATCCAGGGCACGGTATTTCTCGTATACTGCTTCGTACATTGTTTTTCTCCTTTATAAATGTAGATGAAAACAAGGAGCCAACCGGGAAGGAAGGCTCCTTAACTTGATCAGTTCTTGAAATCGACGGTGGCGTTGCCGTTCTCATCGTATACGACGGCATCCTTGTCGAGAGCAAGCGTATTGACCTCGTCGAAATATGCCTTGATCGAAGGGAACTCCGGCACATAATCGGCGATGATCTTCTTCGCGGCTGCGGCGTCATTTGAAAGCAGCGCGTCAGCGACGAAGAGCTGGGCCTTTGCGGAATTCACGCAGAGCCTGTTGGGATCGGTCACCTGATAATCGATGCCGTGGCCTGTACCCGATGCGCCCTGAGCATTGAACTGCACACCGGGCATTACGCAGGTCAGATCGCCGAAATCGGATGAGCCGGTGCCCCAGCGCTCATAATTGAACTGTACCTTTTCCTCGCCTACGAGATCCACGCAGCACTGCTCTACGAGCTTCATGAACTGAGGATCATGGACCTCGGGTGAGTAGCCGGGACGGTCGCAGAGCTCGACGCCTGCGCCCATGGCGAGAGCGGCACCGGTAAGAGCACGGTTGACCTTGATATTCTCTCTCTTGATGGCAGTGAGCGTGCCGCCTCTGACATAGCTCTCGACCTTCATCTCATCGGGGATGATATTGACTGCGCAGTTCACGCCCATCATGATTGGATGGAAACGGATGGTATCAGCCTCACGGAAGGTCTCGCGGAGATCGTTGCAGGCCTGCAGGCCGAGCATTGCGGCATACTGAGCGTTGATGCCCTTGTCGGGAGCTCCGCCGGCATGTGAGGACTTGCCCTTGTAGCGGATGGTCTTGGCCAGGCAGCCGTTGTTGCCCTTGCCGCAGCCGAAATCGAAGCTGTCATCGCCTACGCCGCCGTGTACCATGATAGAGAGATCGACGCCGTCGAAGTAGCCTCTGTACATGAACTCTACCTTGCCGCCCATGTAATTGATAACGCCCTTCTTGCGAAGCTCCTCGCGGAAAGCGAGCTGGATCATCTCCTCGGCGGGTACCATCATAAGACGGATCTTGCCGCAGAGGCCGTCAAGACCACCGGGCTCCTTCAGAGCGGCGGCAACACCGAGCAGAGCAGCGCCCTGGCCGTGATGTCCGCAGCAATGGGTCATGCCGTTTACGGATTCGGGATGGTTCGCGATATCAAGAGCGTCAAGCTCGCCCATGATGCAGAGCATGGGACCGGGCTTTCCGGTATCGATGTCTGTATAAAAGCCGGGGATCTTTCCGAATTTCGGATCCTGATCGGCACGCACGAGCTTGTAGCCCAGAGCTTCATATTTTTCAATCAGATATTCATTGGCTTCCCATTCGGTATAGCCGGTCTGAGGATGGGCCCAGAGCCAGCGCTCGGCATCCAGCACCTCCTGCTTATGAGCATCGACGTTTTTGACAATGAGTTGTTGTTTGTTGTTCATTTTTCTTTTCCGCCTTTCAATAATTCACACCGCTCAGACGAATTGTCTGATAACAGATGTAATATACCATATACAAACGCAAAAATCAACGAGCTTTATACCTTCATTTGCACATCGTAAAAATCATGACTTATATACTGTCACTTCACGGACGGGCCGTTTATCTTATGTATAATAAACAGCATTGAATATGATTCTCGCCCGAAAAAGCCGGTATTCCTTCGGACGAACGCGCCTCATTCGGATTTTTATGCGGCATTTTCGATATTTTTTACGCTTGAAAAGTCACGACCATAAGGATATAATAAATCAACTCTAAATTTTCCATAAACTTCGGAGGTATAACTATGGAAGGATCAAAGTTATTAAAGATCGTAAGTATCCTTATGATCGTGTTCGGCGCGATATCTCTTATCCTTGATATCGTAGCGATCGCCGGTGCCGCATGGGCATTCGCTCTTGCTGCAGAGCTCGGCATCAGCGTAGGCGGCTACATTTTTGCCATCATCCTGCTGATCGTTGCGACCATCATCCAGATCGTCGCCGGTATCCTCGGTGTCATGAACTGGAACAAGCCCGCAAAGGCTCAGACCTGCTTCATCATCGGTATCATCTGCATCGCCCTTACCGTCATCGGCAATATCATCGCCGTTGCCAGCTATGAGGCAAATGTTTTCACCCTTATTTCGGGACTGGTCATTCCGATCCTCTATGTGGTCGGCGCTCTCGATCTCAAGAAAAAAGCAAACGTTCAGTAAACGCGCTTTTCAAAGCTTCCGGGATCGGCAGGAATGCCCTTCCCGGTTTTTTTGCAGAATTAACCTATGATCCTGCGGAAACTAACCGTCTCGCCGTCTTGACAAGGCCCCGATCCGGTGGCATAATACCCATGATCTTTAAGTGATACAGAGATATCAGAAGATTGCAGAATTATGTGACGGTCTCGTTCTCCGTCAAATTTCGGTAACGCTCCGCCATGCTGATATCTCGGCAGCGGCGTTTTTTTTACCTTTCGGCGCCTCTCTTCACGAAGATCCCGGAGGTCTTTATGTCTATAGTAAAAACAGGAATCAAATACTGTCTCCCCGAATACACCGAGGGCATTTCCCTCCCGGAGGGCATTATTACCTCTTCAAACGGCGGTTGTGTCGTTTTCCCCGGCTTCTGTGACGTGCATGTGCATTTCCGTGAGCCGGGCTTTTCATATAAAGAAACCATCGCGACCGGCACCGCTGCCGCCGCACGCGGCGGATATACCGCAGTCTGCACCATGCCGAATCTCTCTCCGGTGCCTGACAGCATCGAAGCTCTGCGTGTGCAGACAGATATCATAAAAAAGGACGCGATCATCCCCGTCCTCCCCTATGGCTCTATCACGGTCGATCAGAAGGGTGAAAAGCTCGCCGATCTTGAGGGGCTCGCCGACGGAGTCACAGCCTTTTCTGATGACGGCCACGGCGTCCAGTCCGACGATATGATGCGCGAGGCCATGCTCCGTGCGAAAGCACTCGGAAAAATGATAGTCGCCCACTGCGAGGTCAACAGCCTGCTGCACGGCGGATATATTCACGACGGTGCGTATGCCGCCGCTCACGGTCATCGTGGGATCTGTTCCGAAAGCGAATGGGGACAGATCAAAAGAGATATAGATCTCGTGCGCGAGACAGGCTGCGCCTATCACATCTGTCATATTTCCTGCAAGGAGAGCGTGGAGCTCGTCCGCAAAGCAAAGGCCGGGGGCCTCGATGTCACCTGTGAGACCGCGCCTCATTATCTGCTGCTCGACGAGCGCGATCTGCAGGAGGACGGACGTTTCAAGATGAACCCGCCGCTGCGCTCGCCAGAGGATCACGCCGCGCTGCTCGAGGGACTGATCGACGGCACGATTGACATGATCGCGACGGATCACGCCCCCCATTCTGCGGAGGAAAAGTCGCGCGGGCTGGAAAAGTGCGCCTTCGGCATCGTCGGACCCGAAACGGCATTCCCGCTGCTTTATACCGGACTCGTCGAAAAAGGCATCCTGACGCTCGAAAGGCTCGTCACTCTTATGGCCATTACGCCGCGCAGGCGCTTCGGTCTCCCCTTCGACGGCAGCTTCACGGTCTGGGATCTGAACGCGGAGTACGCAATAGATCCGGCGGACTTCGTTTCGAAGGGACGCTCGACGCCCTTTGAGGGACGCAAGGTAAAAGGAAAATGCCTGCTCACCAATGTGAACGGCAGGGACGTATACAAATTCACCGACGGAGGGAATCATGGCAAAACGAACTGATATCAAAAAAGTCCTTATCATAGGCTCCGGCCCTATCGTGATTGGTCAGGCGGCCGAATTCGACTACGCGGGCACACAGGACTGCCTCGCGCTGAAGGAGGAGGGATATGAGGTCATCCTCTGCAATTCAAACCCCGCCACCATCATGACGGATACCTCCATAGCCGACAAGGTCTACATGGAGCCACTGACTCTCGAATATATCGCAAAGATCCTGCGCTATGAGCGTCCCGACGCGATCGTGCCCGGCATAGGCGGTCAGACCGGACTGAATCTCGCGATCCAGCTTGAAAAGAAGGGCGTCCTGCGAGAATGCGGCGTAGAGCTCTTAGGCACCTCGAGCGAGAGCATCGAGCGCGCGGAGGACCGCGAGCTCTTCAAGGAAATGTGCCAGTCCATCGGCGAGCCGGTCATACCGTCGGAAATTACATACAGCATCGAGGAGGCAAAGGGCGCCGCGCAGCGTATCGGTTATCCCGTTGTGCTCCGTCCGGCGTTT
>JAZRWL010000086.1:0-6482 GCA_045599685.1 Lachnospiraceae bacterium | reverse complement strand
GCCGCTGCTCACGCTTTGCTACTGACTTCTCTGCCATGATTACCTCCCGTTTGACACTATCCTCCGGTGGTCATTCCGGTCTCTTTATCATACAAAGAGAAAGTATATCATATTGTCTGCAAATATGATATGTTTTTCTCTTTTGAAAGAACCGGCCTGTTATTTACCCGTGATCATCGTATACGTATTCCGCAGCGCCGACCGGTTCACGCTGTCCCCGGCCCTCCGTCTGCGTTTTCCTGTTCGTTCACAGGCAGGTCACCACTCCAGCGTGAGCCCTACGCCCACCTCTTCCACAGGCATACGCTCATTCATATGAGCGCGGGCGGCGAAGCAGGTGCAGTGACAGGGATACATCGCGTGAATGTTCTCGCGGCGGAAATACTCCGCTGTTTTTTCGGTCTGCTCCGAAAGCGAACGCAGATGCAAGCCGCCTATGATACCGAGGATGCGCTCCCTGCCCGTGACCTTCTTTGCGTATTCGCAGATATTGCATATGCCGGAATGAGAGCAGCCGGTGATGATGTATATGCCGTCTCCGGTCTCGTACGCGAGCGCCGAATCGTCCCATACGAAATCGGGCTCCGTCACACCGTCCTTTTCGAGCATGCCGACCGGCTCCCTGTTTTCATAAGGGAAAATACGCGGGATCTCTCCCAGAAATGTGATGTTCGGACTGATCTTCACGGGCTCAGCCGAAAGGCAGAGCTCAAAGCGCCGCTCCGCCCCGGCCTCTCCGAAGGGCATACCGATATATCCTCTTTTCGTACTCTTGCACTCAAAAATACGCGGATGACCTGTGAGCTTTATCTTTTTTTCCGTTTCGGGGAAATAAAGCAGTCCCTTCGTATGATCGTCATGCCCGTGAGAGATCACTATCATATCGAGAGCGGTCAGGTCTATCCCCATCGCTTCCGCGTTTTTCACGTAAATATCGGAATATCCGGCGTCCAGCAGGAGCTTCGTCCCCCCGTCCTCGATATAAAAGGACACTCCGGGCTCGCCAAGAAAATACCTGTCTATCAATGTGTTATTATCGACCAGCACCGTAAGCTTCATATCATTCTCCAGAATATACCGCCGTTCCTATCCTCTGACCGGCGCGCACGGAATATTCCTCTCCCGCGGCGGAGGCCTTTAGGATCTCTTCGTCAACGACAACACGATCCTTCCTCAGGAGCAGGATCACCGTTGAGCCGCCGAATTCGAAGTGGCCCTTTTCCTCGCCCCGCACAAAAGTAAAACGCCCCGAATGCTCATTCACTATACGTCCGACGAGCAGCGCCCCGACCTCCATCATCACTGTTTCTCCGAAGCGCTCAGTCTTAATCAGACTGTATTCGCGGGTGTTCGTTACAAAAACAGCCTCTTTCTCGGTGGCGACGGGACGGACCGTATGGAGCACCCCTGCTATCTTTCGTGAAAACAGCTGTCTGCCGTCTGCGGGGAAGATATACCTGTGGTAATCTCTCGGGCTCAGCCTGAATATAAGGCACTGTCCGCCCTCGAACATCCGCGCCAGACCGCGGCTTTTCAAAAGCGCATCTATCGTATAGGGGACATCCTTTACGGTGACGGTGACGCCCTCCGATACAGGACAGACCTTCAGCGCCGCGTCGCAGGGCGAAATCAGCGCGTTTTCATCGGTGCAGAGCGGACGTGCGCCCTCCTTCAGCTGCCTTGTAAAAAAATCATTAAACGAAGCGAAGTCTTTACGCTTCGCTTCATTCATCTCTATCGCGTTTTTTTTGATAAAACCGTTGATCCACGGCCGTGACAGTCCCGAATCCATATATGCTCCCATTGCCCGTGAAACAGCCGGAGCGGTAAGGAGCTTTAATATGAAGCGTCCCGTCACGCTGCGGTAAAGGTATTCAAGCATTCGATCCTGCCTCCGAAAATACAGATCAGCACGAAAACGGCTACGCCGAAGCAGCCCGCTATGATGAGACCGCGCAGATACGCCTTTTTCATCTTGAATTTTACTATGAAAGCGAGTCCGATAAGGAACAGCACCAGCGGATACCACGCCGACCGCGAGCCCGGAATGAAGATATCGATCAGGAACAGCGAAGGAATGATCATCGCGGCATTCGTCACGGGCAGTCCGTAGAAGAATTTCCTTTTTTCTCCGTCACCATTGTGCATGCGGTTGATCTCCTCCACATCAAAATACGCCAGGCGGATGATCGCCGCGAGCACGTAAAAGATCATCGAAGAGTACGCGATGAAGCCCCTTACGCCCAGACCGTAACAGATCATCGCAGGCAGCACCGCAAAGGTGACAAGATCGCAGAGCGAATCGATATGCATACCGAAGCTCTTTTCATCTTCGGTGCGCTTGCAGGTGCTCGCTATCAGACCATCGAACATATCGCAGAATCCGCTTATCATCAGGCAGATCAGTGCGGCATGGATGTCCTGCTCCATGCACCTTGCGATACCGACCAGACCGGCACCCAGACCGACATAAGTGAGAATGACAGAATAATTATAATAACCTACCATAGCTTCCTCCTTTCAATTGCGAAGCAGACGCCGGTTTTTTACCGCTCTGACTCCCTTAAATGCCAGGATCAGGATCCCCGACGCTATCATCAGCAGATAATATGTGATACCGCGCGAAAGCAGCACCGCGGCATAGAGCTTTCTTTCCGTGAAGATCGGACCGAAAAGTGAGAGAAACAGCGCTTCGCTGATGCCTACGGCGCCGGGCAGCGGCAGCATGTCACAGCAGAGATTGACTATTACCTGTGTCGCCAGGATGTGGATCAGACCGTGACCCGAGAGCCCGAAGCTCTTATACACGAGATACGGCACTATCATGATACTGAGGCGCTGGATCACCAATATTCCAAAGGTCTTTACGACCTGCTTCGGATTTTCCTTGAAAAACTGCGAGCATTCATGATACTGCTCCAGCTTGTCCTGCACCCTGTCCATGAGCTCCGGGACATTTTTTACGAAATGCAGCTTTCCGAGCACTCTTACGAGAAAACGGATGGCCCTGTTCGTCAGACTCTTCGAAAAAAGCGCGATCAGCAAAAAGGTCATCAGCCCGAGATTCATGATAAGCCCCAGCACAGCGAGAAATCTCACGCCGCTTATCGCGGTGCTCACATAACGGATCTCTATAAGGAAAAACAGGGCCGTCAGGCATAGAAATGCGCATTTATAAAGAAGGGTGATCGCGATGAGCGCTCCCGTCGAATCCGCCATGGGATGACCGTCCTTCGTCATCGCACGCAGCTGGAGCGGCTGACCGCCCGTGCTCGACGGTGTGATCGCGCTGAAAAAGACCTCCAGCACGGAATATTCGAAGCATTGCGGGATCGTGACACGGCTGCCTCTGCCGTTCATAAGCACACGTATGCAAAAGCCTCCGCAGAAGATATATACTCCCATGGATATAAGAGAGATCCAGATCCATATGGGATCCGCCTCCGTGACGACCTTCCATATACTGCGCAGATCCTGCTCTCTCAGCAGGAAATAGAACGTGATCCCCATCAGTACGATGAAGGCCGTCGCCTGCGCCAGCTTGCTCTTCCATTTCTTCTGATCCATTGCAGTACCGTTTCTGTATTACTGAACAATCATATTAACACAGAATCACGCGGCGGTCAAAAAAAATCGAGGTAACGGGCTGTCCGCCCGATCTTTACTGATCCAGCTTCCTACCGCAGTACTGACAGAATTTTCCGTTTTGTCTCCCGAGATGCTTCCCGCAATGCGGACACCTGAAAAACAGAAAATGCGGTATCAGGCAGGAGCAGCATATGACCGCACCGATCACTATGAACGGCTCCCAGACATAGGCCAGCAGCATGATGACAGCTCCCGCTACCATCAATATATCACGCAATTTTCCGGCGGCTTTGTAGTTCATTAGACCTCTCTCAAACTTTCAATGCTCTTTATTTCGTTTTCTCCAAGACATACACTTCCTCCGGGGTCTCTGACGCAGAAAGTTGCATATCCATCATCTTCGTCGTCTGCCTTAGTAAAGCCAAACGCCTGACCGGAGAATATAGCCTTATCTTTGCATTCAACCTTTACTGATAAGTGCTTTTTTGCAGCCTCTCTCATTGTTTCTACTATACTCATTTTATTAGTCCTCCGGTTCGTTTGACTACCATTCAGGATTACACTACTCTCAAACTTCGTCCACGTACTGACGGCTGTACTCCTTGTTTGACTACCATTCAGGATTATGCATTGTACATATATTTATTCACAATATCAATATACCGTCAATACAGCGCTATTACACGTCTCCCCGCTTCACCTTCAGTCCTCTCAGATAATCCTTGCGCTCATCGGGGATGCGGTAGCTCTTGATCACCTTCCGGATGGTCTTGTCAGATCAAAAAGCCTCTGCACTATCTCTTTCACTCCCCCGCGAGCCTCTTTCCGAGCTCGTAAGCATTCTGCTTATCGACCGGGAACTGCTTTTCTCTTCTCTCCGCTCTCTGCTTCTCATCGAACATGCCGGCGTGATATTTCCCGTAATCATTGAACTGATACGTCTCGCAGGCATATATCATTTCAGCGCTCCCGAGGATACGACCGAACTGCGCAGCCTCCTGCGAGAACTTCGCGGTATAACCATCGGTAAAAGTCTGCTCCGGAGCATTCGCGGTGACGATCAGGCCGCATTTCTTGGGTTCGATCGGTACCTTCGCGGTCATTCCCGTCGCCGGATCCTTTTCATAATACATCACAGGGAAGAGCAGTCTGTTTTTGAAGGCGATCACTGGCGCGGTCAGGTTGCTGTAATATATCGGCGAACCGACGATGATCGCGTCCGCGTCATGCGCGTACTCCAGCACGCTGCGAAGACCGTCGCGAAGGGCGCAGATGCCGTTTGTATGCCCGTCCTTCAGCTTGCACTCAAAGCAGCTCCTGCAATCCGAAAAATCCAGATCATACAGATGCACGAGCTTCGTCTCCGCACCCGCGTCACGCGCACCGCGCTCAGCTTCCTGCAGAAGTATGTGCGTATTCCAGTTTTTCCTGGGACTGCCGTTAAGAAGTAATACTTTTTTCATGTTAGCCCTCCTTGATAGTTGTTCCCGGCATATTCTATGTTGTTCCATCGAAGCAAAGCCGGCACTTCATTATTTATGGTTCATTACCCTGCCTTCCTCCCCATATTCGCGATATACACCCCGGCGAGGATAATCACCGCGCCGATCAGCTGATAGATCGAATAAGCCTCATTCAGGAACACTATCCCGGCAATGATCGAAACGGCGGTCGACACTCCGACGAAGGTGGACGTCCGGTTCACGCCGATCATCGAGATCGCGACGTTTGAGAGAAAAAACGCGCATATCGAGCAGCCGAGACCCTGATAGAGTATCGCCGTCAGAAAGCCCGTGTCCGTGAACGGAAGCGCAACGAGAGAGAAAAATGTCCCCTGTACGAGCGCTTCTATGACCGCTGCCGATGCGAAGACCGCCGCGCCGCCCGCGACCATCATAAAGGTTATCTCCGAGCTCGAATATCCCGCCGCCTTTTCGACGAAAACGCTGTAGAGCGCGCATGATACTACCGAAATGCTGAGCAGCAGATAGCCGGGGAGCGAAAAACTGGCCGTGCCGCCGACCGCAAGCATCGTCACGATCACGCCCGCGAGCGTGATCAGGATACCCGCGATCTGCCTTTTCGTCGGCTTTTCCTTCAGAATAATCGTCGATGCGATCACAGACACGACCGGGATGCAGGCGAGGAACGTGCCGCTTTCCGAAGTCGTAGTCAGCGTGATGCCGTAGGTCTCACCGAAGAAATACGCTATCGGGCTGAAAAGCGCGACTATGATCAGCGGTTTCAGACTCCTTCCCCGGAGCCTTATCTTCATCACCCCGACTGCCGCGCAGATGCAGATCGCGATAAAAGCAAGCAAAAAGCGCCAGCCGAGCAGCGCGAGTACGCTTGCCGTGCCGGTCGCGTTTTTTGTGAACAGATAGCTGAATCCGTAAAGGAGCTCGCAGCCGAGCGCAGCCAGACAGCCGATCAGGATCTTTCTATTTGCGCTCATGGTCTGTACTCCTCCGATACGGTCTTTTTCATGGCCGGTATTATCATTTTGCCGGATTTTCCGATATCTCCCCGGTAATGCGACAGGCCGACGGTCAACAGCCGTGCCGCTATTTCTGAACCGGTATTATTACTTCGCAAGATCTTTCAGCGTATCTCCGGTAATGCGGTATACCGTCCAGTCGGACATCGGCTGCGCACCCATCGAAAGATAAAAATCGATGCTCGGCTTATTCCAGTCGAGGCACCACCACTCAAAGCGCCCGCAGCCGCGCTCGACGGCTATAGAAGCGAGCTTTTTTAATATCGCCTTGCCGTAGCCCTTGCCACGGTATTCGGACTCTACATAAAGATCCTCGAGATACAGTCCCGCGCGTCCGAGGAAGGTCGAGAAATTGTGGAAAAACAGGGCGAAGCCGATCTCTTTCCCATCCTCGAGG
>JAZRWL010000085.1:0-3613 GCA_045599685.1 Lachnospiraceae bacterium | reverse complement strand
GCATCCGAGCCGACCATGGCGTCTTCGCCGAAAATATAGATGCCATTTTCAGGAGCCTCGGGATACATTTCACGTGAAGAACCGAGCTCTTCTATAGAGCACATCATGCCGCAGGATTCCACGCCGCGGAGCTTTCCCTTTTTGATCCTGATGCCGTCCTCGGGGAGAGGACCGCCGTCATGACCGCCGGCCACCTTGCCGCCGTCAAGAACGACAGGGACCTTGTCGCCCTCGTTTACGTTGGGCGCTCCGGTCACTATCTGGACGGTCTCAGTACCGATATCGACCTGGCAGATGATGAGCTTATCTGCGTCGGGATGGCGCTCGATCTTTTTTATCTGACCTATGACGATCTTTTCGAGGTTCTTATCAAAGCACACATAACCCTCGACCTTTGTGCCGCTCAGGGTCATGGCGTCCGCGTATTCTTTTGCAGTTACATTGAGATCCGGCACATAGGCCCTGATCCATGATAAAGGTGTATTCATTATGTGCCCTCCTTTAGAATTGCTTCAGGAAACGCTCATCATTCTCATAGAGCAGTCTCATGTCATCGATCTCGTACTTCAGCAGCGCAATGCGCTCGAGTCCGATGCCGAACGCGAAGCCGGAATAGACCTCGGGATCGATACCGCTCATGCGAAGGACCTTCGGATGTACCATACCGCAGCCGAGAATCTCTATCCAGCCCTCGCCCTTGCAGAAGCGGCAGCCCTTACCGCCGCACTTGAAGCACGAAACGTCCATTTCCGCCGAAGGCTCCGTGAACGGGAAATGATGCGGGCGGAACTTGACCTTGGTCTGTGCACCGAACATTTCCTTTGCGAACTGCTCGAGCGTGCCCTTCAGATCGGCAAAGGTGATGCCTTTGTCTATGACGAGTCCCTCGATCTGATGGAAGGACGGTGAATGCGTCGCGTCCACCTCGTCCGCGCGGAACACTCTGCCGGGTGCTATCATCCTGATGGGGAGCTTTCCCTTTTCCATCGTGCGGACCTGACAGGGGGATGTCTGTGTACGCAGAAGAATGTCCTTTGTGATATAGAAGGTGTCCTGCTCATCCTTCGCCGGATGGTTCGCGGGGATATTCAGGGCCTCGAAATTATAATAATCAAGCTCTACCTCGGGTCCCTCGACGACCTCATATCCCATGCCTATAAAGACACGCTCCAGCTCTTCAAGAGCCAGAGTATTGGGATGAGGATGCCCGATCTGCCTGCGCTTCGCGGGCAGGGTGACATCGATGACCTCGCTTTTGAGCTGCTGTTCGCGGAGCGCAGCCGCAAATCCGGTCTTCATCTCCTCCAGGCGCTCTTCTATCGCGGTACGTGCGTCATTTACCATCTGACCTACTATAGGGCGCTCCTCGGCGGCGACGTTCTTCATGCTCTTCAGCACGTTCGTGAGCTCGCCCTTCTTGCCCAGATAAGCCAGACGGATTTCATTGAGTCCGTCCAGATCCACTGACTTTTCAATGGCCTCCAGCGCCTCTTTTCTGATCCGTTCGATAATGTCTTTCATGAAAACCTCCTGAAGTCATAAGACAACAATATTTGTATATTTTATAGCATACCGCGGCATGCTGCAAGGGATAATTATAAAAACGGCTGCGGAAACGCAGAATTATGTTTTTCTCCCCGCGCGGCGTCCGTGCTTGAAAAGATGAATATTCCCCCCTATAATCATAATAATATCACAAGGCTCCGAGCCTCAGGCGGAAGCAGGCCTTCCGCTGCGGTGATCATGCACCGGACCGACCCGAAAGCATGAGCGGGCAGACGTAATAAAAAGCGAATCGAGATAGTTTTCAGGCATTTCAAAGCTGCAAAGCCGCGAAGAAAAGGACTGCAAATGGCCATCACCGGACTCATAACCGAATACAATCCCTTCCACAACGGGCATCTGCACCACCTGCAGACGGCACGGCGCATCACTGCGCCGGAGGGCATCGTAGTCGTCATGAGCGGGAATTATGTCCAGCGCGGACTTCCTGCCTGCGTAGATAAATACAGACGCACCCGCATGGCACTCGAGGCAGGTGCAGATATCGTAATAGAGCTGCCGCTCACATGCGCGACCGGCGGAGCCGCCGGTTTTGCCGACGGTGCGGTCGGCTGCCTGAGCATCCTGAATTGCGTGACCGACCTCGTATACGGCTGCGAAGCAGGCGAAGACGGCAGGGCCGGGCTGCGCGGGCTCGCCGGCTTTCTCACGGATGAGAACGTTGAATATACTTCCATGCTACGTGAAAATTTACGGTCCGGCATGAATTTCCCCACAGCGAGGCAAAAGGCCGTAAATGAACTCACCGGGCTGTCCGCGGAGCTTCTTTCTTCGCCGAACAATATCCTTGCCGTCGAATACGAGAAAGCGCTGATCAAACGTAATTTGAATATCAATACACATGCGATATCCCGTAATGATGACGGATACCACGCCACGGGCACAGAGCTTCGCAGGCTCCTGCGTGAAAACGATACCGACGCTCTCCGGAGCTTCCTGCCGGAGTATTCATTGAAGGAGCTCGATTATCATATCGAGGCGGACGACTTCTCTGATCTTTTGAATTACAGGCTCATCACCGCGGACAGGGATTCTTTGGCTGCTTATCAGGAGGTGGGGCCCGAGCTCGCCGCAAGGATCATGGAAAACCGCGGAAGCTTCAAAAGCTTTTCAGGCCTCGCAGCAGCCGTCGTTTCGAGGAATACGACGCTCACCTCGGTAAACCGTGCTCTGCTGCATATCCTGTTTGAGCTCGAGCGTCCCGCCTGTGCGCAGCCCTTCCTGCGTGTACTGGGCTTCAAACGCGACAGCCGCATCCTGCATACCCTGAAGGAACACTCTTCCCTTCCTCTCATCACAAAGGTCGCCGACATACCCGAGGGCACATATGACGCGGAGCTTTCCGCCTCCGATATATACCGCCTCGCCGTATATGAAAAGACCGGCCTGACACTTCCTGATGAGTATCATGCCGGTCCAGTGATCATTTAAGACCTATCCCAGAAGCCTTCAATTATCTTTGTTCAGATCCCGGCGCAACGCCTGAGATCTTCCGTCACGACTTCGGTATTTGCAGTGATATACTTTCTGTAGGCCGTTATCTGACCCCTGATCCTTGTTATTCCTCGATCCTCTCGCACCTCACCGTGATCCTTGACTCACCGCCCAGTGTACAGGTGAAAAGCGTCAGATCCCAGTCTCCTGTCTTCATCTCATTCGAGGCCATGGGCTGCAGGGTAAGCGTCTCCGTCACCTTGTATTTGAACACATTGCCGTCAACATCGGTGAATGTGACCCTGTCTCCATTTACAAGACGCCAGATCGGTCCGAAATGGATGGTATAATTATGGGCGCAGATGACCATATCATCGAGATAAGCGCTCCCGGCATACCGGCAGGGACCGTTTTTGAGATTCGAATAATTCCACTCGGCAAAAACCGGCAGCTCGCGGTCTATAGCCGGAATCGATATTACGCCGAGATAAGCCTCGCCGTCTATCTCTTCTGTCGGCATGTCCATCTCGGGATTCAGGATATGATCCGGATAGACAAAATTACCGGAAAAACCGCCCGTCTGTCCTGTACCCGCAGAACCGGAACGTTCTTCGAT
>JAZRWL010000084.1:0-7075 GCA_045599685.1 Lachnospiraceae bacterium | reverse complement strand
ACCCGCCGGTCCACGACGGGCGGCAGCGGGATAGGACTTTCGATTGTAAAAAAGATCGTGGAGGATCACGGCGGCCGTATCTGGGCTACGAGCACGGAGGGCGTCGGCACTATGATGCATATGACATTCAGAAAATATGAGGAGGAGAGCAGATGAGCAAGATTCTGATAGTAGAGGACGAAGCAAGTATTGCTGAGCTGGAGAAGGATTATCTGGAGCTGTCAGGCTTTGAGGTCGAGATCGCGCGGGACGGCGAGGTTGGCCTGGCCTATGCTATCGAGCACACCTACGACCTTTTGATCCTTGATGTGATGCTGCCGGGTATCGACGGCTTTGAGATCCTGAGGGAGGTACGCATCCGCAAGGAAGTCCCCGTGATAATGGTCTCGGCCAAAAAAAGCGATATCGACAAGATCCGCGGCCTCGGTCTGGGCGCGGACGATTACGTGACGAAGCCCTTCAGTCCCGGAGAACTGATGGCAAGAGTAAAGGCTCACCTGAGCCGCTACGAGAGACTGCGCGGTTCTGAACCATTCAAGAACGATGAGATCGTGGTCGGAGACCTTGTGATAGACAAGACCGCCCGCAGGGTATATGTACGCGGTGAGGAGCGCATCTTTACCACGAAGGGTTTTGACCTTCTGACCTTCCTCGCGGAGCATCCGAACCGTGTTTATACGAAGACGGAGCTTTTCGAGAATATCTGGGGAATGGATTCAGTGGGCGATGTCGCGACGGTCACGGTCCATATAAAAAAGATCCGCGAAAAGATCGAGGACGACAGCTCGAAGCCTTCATATATCGAGACAATCTGGGGCGTCGGATACCGCTTCAGAGGCTGATCCTTCCGGGATCGCAGAGACGGATACAGTCGTATGGCCGTGGACTCTGCGTGTTCGCAGGTTTATGTATTCTTTATTAAAATATTATAAAAAGTATGTTTTTCGGGAGACGTAATGAGTGACGAAAGGCCTGTGGGCGTATTCGACAGCGGTGTAGGAGGTCTGACGGTATTCCGCGAGATTATGTGGCAGGTGCCGGATGAAAAGCTGATATATTTCGGAGATACCGCGAGACTGCCGTACGGTACGAAATCACGCGATACCGTAATAGGCTTTGCGAGACAGATCGCACGCTTCCTTCTGAAGAAGGATGTAAAAGCCATCGTGGTGGCCTGCAATACGGCGAGTGCTTACGCTCTCGATACACTGGAAAAGGAGCTTGATATCCCGCTGATCGGCGTGGTAAAGCCCGGAGCGAGGGTGGCAGCCGCCACTACGAAGAACCGCCGTATCGGAGTGATAGCGACTACGGGTACCGTTTCCAGCGGGATCTATTCAAAATATATCAAGAGTCTGGATGAAAAAATAAAGGTCTTCAGCCGGGACTGCCCGCTCTTTGTTCCCCTTGTGGAGGAGGGCTGGTTCCATGACTCGGTGACACGCGAGGTGGCTTCGCGTTATCTGAGCAAGCTCAAGGAGCAGTATATCGATACCCTGATACTCGGCTGCACACATTATCCGCTGCTGAAAAAGCTCATCGGCGAGGAGATGGGTGAGGGCGTGACGCTGGTGAATCCGGCGCATGAGACCGCACTGGGACTGAAGGAGCTCCTTGACGCTTCGGGACTCTGCGCCGCGCCGAAGGAGGGCCGGCCGGAGCATGAGTTTTATGTGAGCGATGCTGCGGAAAAATTCCTTACATTCGCAAATGCCGTGCTTTCCTGCGATATAAACAGCGCAGAGATAGTGGATATCGAAAAATATTGAGGTGACAATGGAAAAGGATGTGCTGGTGCGGGTAAAGGGCACCTTTATCGGCCCCGGAGGCGAATCGGACGGCAATGATCTCGAGATTATCGCGCCCGGGCAGTATTACAAAAAAAACGGGGCAAGCTATATCATATATGAGGAGATGGACGAAAGCTTTACCGAGCCCATCAAAAATACGATCAAGATCACGACGAACGGTGTAAGCCTGCGCAAAACGGGTCCCGTACTGGCGGATATGAGATTCGAAAAAGGCGAGGAGCGTATGGCGACATATACTACGCCGTTTGGCAGTCTCGTGCTGGGGATAGTGGCCAGAGAGCTGACAGTCGATGCGAAAAGCGATGACGAGCTGTCGATTCGCCTCGGCTATGACCTTGAGATAGAATATGAGCATACCTCGGAGTGTGTGATCGACATAGATGTAAAATCAAAGAGCATGGGGATGTTCCCCCTGCAATAGTCTTTCGGAGGCGGATTTTGAAGAAGTATTTATATAAAATTACCTGCGTGCTGCTCGCTGTGACCATGCTTTTCGATTTGTCTGTGACGGCAGCGGCGGAGACTTACCCGGAGATCAATCTGCGGTATCTGTCGGGCTGGCCCGCCGGTCCGGAGCTCGGCAGCCGCAGCGCCTTTCTCATCGAACTGAATTCGGGAGAGGTGCTTTATACGAAGAATGAGGATGAGAAGAGATATCCCGCGAGCATTACAAAGGTAATGACAGCTCTGGTCGTGATAGAGAACTGCCGTCTGGACGAGGAAGTCGTGTTTTCGCATGCCGCGGTGACCGATCTCGAGGAGGGCGGCTACAACGGATACTACCATGAGGGCGAGTCACTCACTGTGGAACAGTGTCTTTACGCGCTGCTTCTGGAATCAGTCAATGAATGCGGCTATGCGCTCGCGGAGCATGTGGCCGGCAGCGTGCCTGCCTTCGCCGACATGATGAACGCGAGGGCTGCGGAGCTCGGATGCACGAATACGCATTTTAACAATCCGCACGGTCTGAATGACGAGGAGCATTATACTACGGCGCATGATATGGGTCGTATTTTCAGGGCCTGCCTTCAGAATGATACCTTCATGAAGATCGATTCCACGATGAAATATCATATCGATCCCACCGAACTGAATCCCGAGGGCTTCAATCTTACGATGCATCACAAGATGATGATAGAGGGCAGCGAGTATTATTATCCGGAGGTAAAGGCCGGAAAGACGGGATATACTTCTATCGCGAAGAATACGCTTGTGACCTATGCCGAAAAGGACGGCGTCGAGCTCATCTGCGTCGTGATGAAGGGCGAGGGAGGCGGAGCCATTTATTCTGATACCAAAAAGCTGCTCGATTACGGCTTCGGAAAGTTCTCTCTCGTCGATATGACTGAGAATACCGAGAATTTCGTAAACGGTCTCAATATGGGCAATGCGATCCCTGTCAGGGTCGAGGGCAGCAGTTCATTTTATCTGCCCGCAGGCACTGAGGGCCTGACGATGGGGCTCGAGAAAAAGGGCGCCTTCGACGATGCCGATGTCATCGGAAATATCGTTTTTTCCTGCGGTGATGAAAAGCTTTCGTCGCTCCCGCTTCTGATAGACAGCGAAGCGCTCGGATCGAGCAGCGCGGCCGGCGAGACTGTGGCCGAAGGCGCGGAGTCAACGGAGAACAATGCAGACGGATCGGAATCTGCCGCGGAAAGTGCCGTTCAGACTGAGGTTGAGACGGAGACCGAGACTGCCATAGCGACGAGGCGGGAGGCGAAGGAAAACAACAGCAGGACCGTGATCACTGTGCTTATCATCGCCGGGATCGTACTGCTCGCAGCAATCGGCTTCATTTTCTTCCGCAGGATGCAGGCTGAGAAGGCCCGTAAAAAGAGGCGCCGCGAGATTATCGAAAGGATGAGAAAAGGGAGAGACGAAGAATGAACCGGTATTATCCTCATGAACTGCAATACACGAACGGACATTTCTGGCTGAAGCAGGACGGTGAGGAAAAGACGGCCACTGTCGGTCTCACGGCATATGCGATAGAACAGATGAAGACGATATTGTTCGTGGGACTCCCGGAGCCGGGCGACGCCATCACTATGGAGGAGCCGATGGGCAATATCGAGTCCGTAAAGGCCGTTTCGGATCTCATGGCTCCGGTTTCGGGCTATGTAAGTGAGATAAATGAGGCATTGATGGACTCGCCGTCTTCACTGAACGACGATCCCTACGGCACCTGGCTCGTAAAGGTCAGGGATCTGACGGATATAGATGAATTGATGAGCGCAGACGAGTATCGCGCATTCTGCGAGGATTGGGGAGAATAGAGGGAAAGGACTCAGACATATTTGCGCAGGACGGCATAGATGCGTCCCTTGCGCGAGGCGCCGGAGATCCCGTCATATACGGCTTTCCCGAAGCCCCGCACGGAAAGGATATCCCCTTCTTTCAGGAGCTTTGAGCCGTCGTTTACCTCGCGTGAATTAACGAAGACTCTTCCCGAGGAAAAAAGCTCGGTAATGCTGCTTCTCGATTTTCCCGTGAAGGCGGCTGTGACCGCGTCTATGCGCTCGGAAGCGACATTGATACGCATTTCTTCAAAAACAGGCAAAAGCTCCGGTATATCGCCGGGGCTCTTTTCACATTTTACGGTGGTGTGCCGTACAGTGGTAAGGACCGAGCAGATATGCTCCGCGATGCTGTCAAGGCAGTATACCCATGCTTTTTTCCCGCGGATGATGATATCGCCGAGAAGGGTGCGCTCGATGCCGAGATTCATGAGCGCACCGAGATAATCGCGGTGTGTCAGCTCCTCCGCGAATTTTTCCGATACGGGCATGATCGAGATGACGCTCACGGGCCAGTCCGGAGGGTAACCGAAAAGAGCTTCGCTCCCGAAGGCAAGTATCCTTCGCTCAGCCGCGCCGTCGCTCCACAGCGTAAAGGGCAGGCATAGCAGACTGTCCTTTTTCTGCATGATCTCCGAAAGCTCCGCAGGGGAAAGAAAGCCAGAGTAGGTATATGCGCCGCGCCTGTCTGCCTGCCGCGCGAGGTCGCGTATATGTACGAGTAAGGTCTCAGAATTTTCCATATAACAGTCAGGTGCCGCGGATCGCGGCGTATTGCGAAGACGGGCAGGCCGGAGTCCGGCCTGCCCGAAAAATCATGCGAACTGCGCGTTATAAAGCTCCGCGTAGAAGCCGCCGCGAGACATGAGCTCATCGTGGGTGCCCTGCTCGATTATGTCGCCGTCCTTCATGACGAGGATCATATCGGCATTCCTGATAGTGCTCAGACGGTGCGCTATCACGAAGCTTGTGCGTCCCTTCATCAGCTCGTCCATGGCGAGCTGAATCTGCTGTTCGGTGCGCGTATCCACGGAGGAGGTGGCCTCGTCCAGTATCAGCACAGGATTGTCGGCGAGGATCGCTCTCGCTATAGTGAGGAGCTGGCGCTGGCCTGCCGATACATTCGTGGCGTCCTCATTCAGCACGAAGCTGTACCCTCCGGGAAGGGTGCGGATGAAATGGTCGGCATGCGCCGATCTCGCTGCCTCGATGACATCCTCATCGGCGGCGTCCAGTCTGCCGTAGCGGATGTTTTCCATTATGGTGCCGTTGAAGAGCCAGGTGTCCTGCAGTACCATGCCAAAGGCCGCGCGCAGCTCGTTGCGGTTGTATTCACGCAGATCGTGACCGTCGAGCTTTATGCTGCCGCCGTTCACATCGTAGAAGCGCATCAGGAGCTTTACCATGGTGGTCTTTCCGGCGCCGGTGGGGCCGACGATGGCGATCTGGCGGCCTCTCCGGACATTAGCGTTGAAATCGTGGATGATGATCTGCTCGGGATCGTATCCGAAGCGAACATGACTGAATTCCACATCGCCGTCTACAGTTTCGATCGGGACCGCGTCGGTGACGGTCTGATCCTCTTCGTCCTCATCGAGGAATTCGAAGACGCGCTCGGCAGCGGCTACCATGGACTGCAGCATGTTCATTACCTGCGCCATTTCCTGCATGGGCTGGGTGAAATTCTTTACATAAGTGATGAAAGCCTGGATTTCACCGATGGTGATCGTGCCTCCTATCGCAAGAAGTGAACCCGATACCGCGACCGCGACATATCCGAGATTGCCGATGAAGTGCATGATCGGCATCATCAGACCGGAAATGAACTGCGATTTCCAGGCGGCGCGGTGCAGGGAGGAATTATCTTTGCGGAAGACGGCGATCACGTCATCCTCTTTGCTGTAGGACTTGATCACGGAATGGCCGGAATAATTCTCCTCGACCTGGCCGTTTATTATGCCCAGGTATTCCTGCTGCTGCTTGAAGTAGCTTTGCGATTTCCCCATCACGAGCTTGATGAATATCGTGCTGACGGGGATTATGAGCAGCGTGATGAGCGTCATCAGCGGGCTGATGCTCAGCATCATGACCAGTACGCCTATCATGGTGGTGACGGAGGTGATGAGCTGGGTGACGCTCTGATTGAGCCCGTTTCCAAAGGTATCGACATCATTTGTGATGCGGGAGAGCACTTCGCCGGTCGTCCTGCTCTCAAAATACTTCATCGGCATGCGGTTTATCTTTTCGATGATCTCGCGGCGCAGCCTGTAGCAGAGGGTCTGCGTGATCTTCGACATCGTAAGCGACTGCACGAGGTTGAAGAGACTGCTTACCGCATACAGGCAGAGGACGGTGATCAGGATCCTCGCGATCTCAGAAAAATCGATGCTCCCGGTGCCGCCGATCTTTGCGAGCAGTCCGTCAGAGAGCACGGTAGTAGCCTGCCCGAGGATCTTCGGCCCGATGATCCTGAAGATCGTGCTCGCGGCGGCGCAGATCATCACGACGAGGATGCCGATGCGGTATCTGCCGATGTATTTTATGAGCTTTTTCAGCGTACCCTTGAAATCTCTGGCCTTTTTGACGGGGCCTCTCATTGGTCCTGGCATATCAGCATCCCTCCTTTCCGTCGCTGTCGGCTATGCTTCGCTCAAATTCCTCCTCCGATAGCTGGGAACTGGCGATTTCACGGTAGGCGGCACAGTTTTTAACGAGCTCGCGGTGAGTACCCTTTCCGATCATTTTTCCGTCCTCGAGGACGATTATCTGGTCGGCGTTCAATATCGTGCCGACTCGCTGTGCTACGATTATCACGGCTGCATCGCCGGTTTTTTCGGCGAGCGCCTGCCTGAGCGCACGGTCGGTCTTGAAATCGAGCGCGGAAAAGCTGTCGTCAAAGATAAGTATCTGCGGCTTGCGGGCGATCGCTCTCGCGATAGAGAGACGCTGCTTCTGACCGCCGGA
>JAZRWL010000083.1:0-3264 GCA_045599685.1 Lachnospiraceae bacterium | reverse complement strand
CTCCGACTTGAGGCCGCATATATCATCGATATCACTGAAAAAATCGCTCTGGCCCATCCCGAGGTCTCGATAAAGCTGATACTGAACGGAAAAATCCGATTCATGACCACCGGAAACGGAAAGCTCATAGATGTGATTTATTTGGTGCTCGGGCGTGAGACTGCCGCGGATATGCTGCCGATAAGGGCCGAAAGCAGTAACATAAGGATCACCGGATACGCAGGCAGGCCTTCCGCATCGCGGGCAAGCCGTTCTTATGAGATATACAGTATAAACGGCAGATATATCAAAAGCCGGGTAATTACAGGCGCCATAGAGGAGGCATACGCCGGACACCTGATGCAGCACCGTTTTCCCGCTGCCGTACTGAAGCTCGAGCTTCCTCCGTCATCCGTGGACGTAAACGTGCATCCCGCAAAGCTTGAAGTACGCTTCGAGGATGAAAAGGCCGTATACAGATTCGTACGCGACGCAGTCAGGGCAGCTCTCGCAGGAGGAGAGCTGATCAGTGAGATGACCTTCGGTGACGGGGCAGAGAACAAAAATACGACCGCAAAAACGTGCGAAACCGTTCACGGGAATGCTGGCGGAACAAGCCCTGCTGTATCCGATGAAAAGCCGGGCGACGTATCTGATACTGAAAATGCAGAGGTGCCGGCAGGATCTATTGTCAAGAAAACGGAGGTCGAAGCTGTCACCGAAAGCGAAGACGTCATTACTGAACAGTCTGATTACACCGAAAACGCAGCCCCCCGTATAACGAAGACCGACTATAACCTAAAGGCTGAAAATACCGTTATTTTTGATGGAAAAACTGAGATAACAGAGGCTGATACCGTGCCGGACGGTAAAGACAGTCCGGGCGATGAGCAAAAAGAATACCCGATAATTAAAGCGGACACGACCGATATTTCCGTGAAAGAAGAGAAAGACCTTTATTCCGGGGAGCAGCAGAAGCTCCCTGACCGCCTCTTATCGGAACCGAACAGATACAAATTCCGGCTGCTCGGGATTGCCTTTGACACTTATCTGCTCGTCCAGTATGAGGATCGTTTCCTCATGATAGATCAGCACGCGGCCCATGAAAAGGTCATGTATGAGCGCATGCTGAAGGAATTCGAGGCCGGTACCGTGAGCTCACAGCGCTGTATGCCGCCGCTCATTGTCACGCTGACGGCCAAGGAGGAACTGGCAGTCCGCGAAAACATAGATGAGCTCGCTTCGATGGGCTTTGAGATAGAGCATTTCGGCGGGAGAGAATGGCAGGTCTATGCAGTACCTTCGAACCTTCTTTCTCTTGCGAAGGAGGATGTCTTCACCGAACTCGTGGATTCGCTCGGAAACGGCGCCGAAGCCCGTTCGGGAAATCTCATACGCGAGAGGATAGCAAAGCTTGCCTGCAAGGCCGCGGTAAAGGGCAGCGACAGACTGTCCGTGCCGGAGGCGGAGGCTCTTATCACAGAGCTGCTTTCATGCAGGAACCCTTATACCTGTCCGCATGGTAGACCCACTGTCATTTCGATGAGCCTGCAGGAGCTCGAAAAGAAATTCAAGAGGATAGTACAATGAATGAGCTCGTGATCCTGACCGGGCCGACGGCAGTCGGAAAAACGGGGCTGTCTATCCGGCTCGCAAAGGAGCTCGGCGGAGAGATCATCAATGCCGATTCCATGCAGGTCTATAAGTATATGGATATAGGCTCGGCAAAGATAAAGGAAGATAAGATGCAGGGGATAAGGCATCATCTCCTCGATATGATCGAGCCGACGGATTATTTCAGTGTATATGAGTTCGTCCAATATGCGAAGGCGGCCTTGGATGATATATACAGCCGCAGAAGGCTCCCCATTCTTGTCGGGGGTACAGGCTTTTATATCCAGGCGCTGTTAAAGGACGTGGATTTTTCTGAAGAGACCGTAGATGATGAATACCGCCGTTTCCTCGAAAATACGGTAAGTGAAGGCGGACCTGCGGCTCTGCACGGACTGCTTGAGGAGGCGGATCCCGAGGCTGCGGCCGTGATCCATGCCAATAATGTAAAACGTGTGATGCGGGCCCTCGAGTATCAGCATATGAACAACGCGCCGATCTCCGCGCATAATGAGGCGCAGAAGCAGAAGCCTTCGCCGTATAATTACGCATACTTCGTGCTCGACCGTCCCCGGGAGCTCCTGTATGAGCGTATCGACAGACGTGTGGATCAGATGTTGGAAGAGGGGCTTTTGCAGGAGACCGTGAGACTGCGTGAAATGGGACTGCAGCCTCAGCATACCGCGGCGCACGGCCTCGGATACAGGGAGCTGCTGGGCTATCTGGACGGACTATATGACCTCGAAGAGGCAGTGAGGCTCATAAAGCGCAACACAAGACATTACGCGAAGCGTCAGCTCACCTGGTTCCGCAGGGAAAAAGACGTGGTCACGCTCGATGCGGAGACTTCCTCCGAGGACGAACTTTTTTGCACCGTTAACAAAATCTTAATAAGAAAGGGCATCGTTCCTGTGGTATAGTAAACCTATGAATATCAAAGATGAACTGCATCAGGCATATACGGAATCGTCTCTGAGCGAACAGGTGATAAGGCTCGGGGAGACGGCTCTTTCGTCTCTGAAAGAGCGTTTCGATAATATCGACGCAATTGCTGAATATAATCAACTGAAAGTGCTTCGCGCCATGCAGAAGCACCGTGTGGATTCGACACATTTTTCCGGTACTACTGGTTACGGCTATAACGATGAGGGACGTGATACGCTTGAAAGAGTATATGCTGAGGTCTTTCACACCGAAGATGCTCTCGTGCGTTCGCAGATCACCTGCGGTACCCATGCGCTGAATCTCGCGCTCTCGGCGGTACTACGCCCCGGTGATGAGCTGCTTTCACCCGTGGGGAAGCCCTACGATACGCTCGAGGAGGTCATCGGGTTGCGTCCTTCCCCCTGCTCGCTCGCGGAGTACGGCGTCACCTACCGTCAGGTCGATCTGAAAACCGATGGCAGCTTTGATTTGGAAGGCATTAAAAATGCCATCACCGAAAAGACGAAGCTCATCCACATCCAACGTTCCAAGGGCTATTGCCCGCGCCCCACGCTCTCGGTGGACGCCATCGGCAAAGCGATTGCCGTGTGCAAGTCCGTCAAGCCGGACGTCGTCGTGATGGTGGACAACTGCTACGGCGAATTCGTCGAAACCGTTGAGCCGAGCGACCTCGGTGCGGACATGATCGTCGGCAGTCTCATCAAAAATCCCGGCGGCGGGCTTGCTCCC
>JAZRWL010000082.1:0-3364 GCA_045599685.1 Lachnospiraceae bacterium | reverse complement strand
GAGAAGCCTCGCCGGGATCGCCGAAAAAATCAAAACGAAGGGGCAGATGCAGCAGCAGATCCCCCACGCATTCTACCCCCGTTTTCCGCAGGGCCTGCGCTGTCACCTCGCCGACGCCCTTTACCGCGGTAATATCACTGAATTCACCAAGACTCATTATTCTACGGAAATAATGTAATAATAAACCGGCTGCCCGCCACTCTGCACCTCGGCATCATAATCCGAGTATGTTTCCTCGAGCTCCGCACGCAGAGCCTCGGCCACATCATCGCTCACGTCTGCGCCGTAATATACGCAGATGGCACTGTCATCCTCGCCGACGAGAGCGGCTACGGTATCCTTTGCCACTGAGAGCGTGGAGCTGCCCACGGCCAGGAGCGCCGAATGATCGCCTATCGAAATAATATCATTCTCTTTTATTCCCCTGCCGTCGATAGCGGTATCGCGTATCGCGTAGGTTATCTGACCGGTCTTCACGTTTTCGAGGGCCTCCGTCATATTGGAGGTGTTCTCTTCTGCGCCAGCCGAAGGATCAAAGGCGATCAGTGCCGTGATCCCCTGAGGGATGGTCTTGGTCGGAATGACCACGATCGTCCTCTCGGGAACCAGATACTGCGCCATTTCGGCGGCGAGAATGATATTTTTATTATTTGGAAGGACATAGACCACATCGGCATTCACCTTTTTGATCTCGCCCACGATATCCTCCGCGCTGGGGTTCATTGTCTGTCCGCCCATGATCACTCCGTCGGCGCCGAGGGATCTGAATATCTCTTCCATTCCCGCGCCTGCGGCTACGGCGATGATACCGAAATCCTTCTTTTCACCGACAACAGCAGCGGGTTCTGGGGCCTCATCTGCCGGTTCCGCCGTCTCGCAGGCCGCCGTCTCCGGGAGCTTTTCCTCTATCGCTTCGAGCTTTACCTTTGATACGACGCCGCAGGAAAGCGCTTTTTCAATGGCAAGTCCCGGATGGTTCGTCTTGACCTGCGCCTTGATCGATGTGCCGAGCGAAATAGCCATGGCATCCTTTCCGAGTGCCGCCAGCTGCTCCTTCAGGAGCTTTTCAGCGTTCTCTGCCATCGCGGGATTCTTTACGGTGAACTCCACCAGATATCCCTGCAGCTCGGATAAGACAGCCGCCGTCTCCGTATCGGTCTCCGTCTTTTTCGCGGTGATGGCGCTGATATCGGCATGCAGTTCTCCGGTGAGAACCGCATACGCTCCCTTCAAAAAGACCATGAGTCCCTGTCCGCCGCTGTCCACTACACCGGCCTCCTTCAGCACGGGGAGCAGCTCGGGTGTAGACTCGAGCACGGCGTCTCCGTGCTCCAGTATCTTCGAAAAGAAGTCCGTCAGATCGGTATCTTCAGGCGCCAGTTCGACCGCCTTTTCGGCTATACCGCGTGCCACCGTCAGGATGGTGCCTTCCTTTGGCTTCATGACCGCCTTGTAAGCAGTCTCCGAAGCAAGTGTAAAAGCATTCGCTATCGAGACTCTGTCCAGTATCTCGACATCCTTGAGGCCCTTTACAAAGCCTCTGACGAGCTGTGAAACGATAACACCGGAATTTCCCCTCGCTCCGCGTAAAGAGCCGGATGAGATCGCCTTTCCAAGCAGACTGAGGGTCATATCGGGAAGATTCTTTATCTCATTTACCGCAGACTCCAGGGTGAGCGTCATATTGGTGCCTGTGTCACCGTCGGGTACGGGGAAAACATTCAGTTCATTTATCCAGTCCTTGTTCTCCTCAAGCTTCATGGCGCCGGCGCAGAACATTTCGCCGAGCGTTCTCGCATCCAATTCGTATACTGCCACTGTCCTCTCCTCCGGTGCTTCAGTCTATTACACGTACTCCCTCGACAAAAACATTGATATTACCGATCTCTGCTCCGGTAAACTCAGCGAGCTTGTACCGGACCGTGTCGATGAGATTCTCCGTCACAACCGAAATGCTGACACCGTATGATACGATCACATGAAAATCAAGAGAAATAACATTATCCTCTACCGTTACTATGATTCCGTTCGCCAGATGATCCTTCTTAAGGAGCTTGGAAATACCGTCCTTTACATTGACGGAAGCCATTCCCACGATGCCGTAGCATTCCATAGCCGCAAGTCCCGCGTAGGTAGCTATTACGTCGCTGTCGACTATGACGTCGCCCAGGTCTGAATTGATCCTATATTTCATATTCTACCTCCTTATTTTGTTTGGCTAATTAGATTATTATAATGGTTCAGGTCAAGGTTGTCACTCTTTTTTTACTATTGCGTTCATGTCAAACGCGATATGACACAAACTAAACAGGCAGTAGTCACAGCCGCTGTAGTCCCGGCTGCAGTGATCTCTATTGCATCGG
The DNA here is from genome assembly GCA_045599685.1 of Lachnospiraceae bacterium. Lineage (GTDB taxonomy): Bacteria > Bacillota > Clostridia > Lachnospirales > Lachnospiraceae > UBA3774. Next base: position 1,001 of record JAZRWL010000082.1, on the reverse strand, counting down.
TCGCTTCCGCAATTGTTCCGTCTGCGGAGGCAGTGACCCCGGTTTCATTATTGTCCGCGCAGCACATCAACAGGGCAACTGCCAGAACAGCTGCGATAATAAGTATTGCGATCTTCTTTTTCATAAAAGTAATCTCCTGGAATTCCTGCCATTGATGCCCAGACCGTATTAAAAGGTCTGAATTGATCCCGACAGGCAGACCTGATCTAAACCCGCTTTCTCAACCCTATGATCAGAAATACCGCCGTTGCCGCGGCAAAGCTGCCGAAGATCAGCAGATTTTGCACCGTGAGTGACAGCGGTGTTCCGGCGGACTTCAAAAAAGGTGTCCATATGGATACCATTATCCCGATCACGGAAAGCATGATCGCCGCGCCGGAAATGATCGCCGAAGCGACCGAGGACGGCACAGTCGCCCCGCCATTCTCGAAGGAACTGTAAATGATACGGTTGGTAATAAACAATACTACATCGGTCAGCACATACAGAGCCGTAAAAAGGAGTCCCATCTGCCACGAATCCACGGTCATGGCGGGTATCTGCATACATACGCCGAACATTATCATTCCGAGCAGGGAAGTATTGAAAAGCACTACGGAGCGTCTCAGAGACTCGATCATAAGGAGAATGATCGTCACTGCTTCAAACACAAGAATCACAGTCATTACGCTCAGCCCCGTATGTCCGGGAATGATCGTATTCAATACCGGAACGGTCATAGTCAGGATCCAGCCCGAAAGCGCCGCTCCGAGAACCGGCGCCATAAACAGTATCAATTTCACTGAAACAGAAAACACCGTATAGAGTACCCTCACGATAATACTGAGGGCAAGCAGAATATAAAACCACATAAGCTCTCCTTCTTTCGCTGATTTTGCACAATTAACCGTGATCACGACGGAATATCACGTCATCTGACGACCTGCAGATACGATCATTCGACATGGATGCCGGTGTATTTTACGTACGCGTCCGGAAAGAAATAAGTCGGATCGTAGCCA
>JAZRWL010000081.1:0-3673 GCA_045599685.1 Lachnospiraceae bacterium | reverse complement strand
ATGACCATCCTCGGCGAGGCTGCTCTTTCTGACGACGACAAGCTTTTCGCGAAGTTTGCCGATGAGTTCGAGAAGGTCTATGTCAATCAGGGAAATGAGACGAACCGCTCCATCGAGGAGACTCTTGATCTCGGCTGGCAGCTGATGAGCATCCTTCCCCGCCGTGAGCTGAAGAGGATCAAGCCTGAGTTCATCGAGAAGTACATGCCCGCCGCCGAAGATTGACAAGCTACGGCAGAAAGTGAGGTGAGGCAATTTGGCAAGCACAGGCATTACCCCTACCAGAATGGTGCTGAACCAGCTGAAAGGGAGACGAAAGACCGCCATGCGCGGACACAAGCTCTTAAAGGACAAGCGCGATGAGCTGATGCGCCAGTTCCTCGATGTCGTGAGACAGAACAAGGTCCTGCGTACAAAGGTTGAGGAGGGACTTACAGCCGCTTTTGCGTCTCTGCAGGTCGCGAGCTCTATCATGTCGCCTGAGATTCTGGAGCAGTCTCTGCTTTATCCCAGACAGAGCGTGGAGCTTTTCGTCAAGTACAACAACATAATGAGTGTGAATGTGCCTGAGTATACCTTCCGTACCCGGAACAACGATCCCGCGGAGATATATCCCTACGGCTTCGCCCAGACCTCCGGTGAGCTCGATGACGCGCTCGGAAAGCTCGCAAAGGTCTTCGAGGATATGCTGCAGCTCGCACAGGTCGAGAAAACGATGCAGCTTCTGGCCGAAGAGATCGAAAAGACGAGGCGCCGTGTAAACGCGCTCGAGTACGTCATGATCCCCGAGCTGAACGAGAATATCAAGTATATCTCGATGAAGCTCGAAGAAAATGAGAATTCCACGAAGGTCAGACTTCTGAAGGTAAAGGAAATGGTGCTGCAGGAAGCACACGATTACAAATGACACCACGGGGCGGAGTTTTTTCTCCGCCCTGTTTTTTTTGCAAATAGGGATATTCTTTCATGCCTGCAAGAGGAGGCATAGTATAATACATGAATTGCCTACCGTCTGCTCCGGGATCCTCGCTTCCGGCTCTGATTATGATCCCCGGATATCTTGTGCGGATTCTGCGGTTCCTGCTATTTGCGGGTACTTACTGCCTTATTCTCGCAATTAATCTTGTATATCAACCGCTCATATAGTATACTTTCTAAATATGATTATTGACCACAGAGGGGGAAATTATATGCATGAATCAATGAGCGGTCTTAACAGGACGCACAGATGTACGGAGCTTTCAAATGCCGACATCGGGAAAAAGGTCACAGTCATGGGCTGGGTGCAGAAGAGAAGGAATCTCGGCGCCCTGATTTTTGTCGATCTCAGAGACCGTACCGGCCTTCTTCAGCTGATCTTTGACTCCAATGATCTTTCCGAAGCCGACTTTGACAAGGCTTATTCACTGAGGAGCGAGTATGTTATCGCAGCCGAGGGCGTAGTCGAAAAGCGCTCCGGTGCGGTAAATGAGAATCTCAGGACCGGTGACATCGAGGTCAGGGTAAGCACTCTGAAGATCCTTTCCGATGCAGAGACGCCGCCTTTCCCCATCGAGGAGAATATCAATACGAGAGAGGAGCTGCGTCTGAAATACAGATATCTCGACCTGCGCAGGCCCGATCTTCAGCGCAATCTCATGCTTCGCAGCCAGGTGACGAACCTCGTCAGAGCTTTCCTTGCAAAGGAAGGCTTCATAGAGATCGAGACTCCGCTCCTTACCGCGAGTTCACCCGAGGGCGCGAGAGATTATCTCGTTCCCAGCCGTATCCATCCCGGCTCATTTTACGCGCTCCCGCAGTCGCCCCAGCTGTTCAAGCAGCTGCTGATGTGCGCGGGTTATGACAGATATATGCAGATAGCACGCTGCTTCAGAGATGAGGATCTGCGTGCCGACAGACAGCCGGATTTCACTCAGATCGACCTCGAGCTCTCTTTTGTGACCGAAGACGATGTCATGGATGTGAACGAAAGGATGCTGGCCTACCTGTTCAAGGAAGTCCTCGATGTGGATGTTAAGCTTCCCATTCTTCGTATGCCTTATAAGGAGGCAATGGAGCGTTTCGGTTCAGACAAGCCCGATATCCGCTTCGGCATGGAGCTGAAGGATATCACTGATATTGCGAAGAACACCGGATTCAAGGTATTTACCGACGCGGCAGCCATCGGCAGTGTACGTGCCATCAATGTAAAGGGCCAGGGACATATGCCCCGAAAGAAGATCGACGCTCTGGTGGACACTGCGAAGGGGTACGGCGCGAAGGGTCTCGTATATATCGCAGTGGGCTGTGCTGAGGACGGTTCACACAAGTCCGGCGCTTCAAAATTCTTAAAGACCGAGGAGATGGACGCGATAGTCAAACGTCTCGAGGGCGAGACCGGTGACCTCATCCTGATCGCCGCGGACACGAGCAATATCGTATTCAGCGTACTCGGCGCTCTTAGACTGAAGATGGGCGCAGAGCTCGGCCTCATGGACAAGAATGAGTTCAAGTTCCTCTGGGTAACGGAGTTCCCGCTGCTCGAGTGGTCTGAGGAGGAGAACCGCTTTATGGCGAAGCACCATCCATTCACCATGCCCAGAGACGAGGATCTGCCGATGCTCGAGACCGAGCCCGGTGCAGTACGCGCCAAGGCCTACGATATCGTCCTGAACGGCACCGAGATCGGCGGCGGCAGCATAAGGATACACCAGGCCGACGTGCAGAACAGGATGTTTGCGGCACTCGGTATTTCACCCGAGACCGCGCAGGAGCGCTTCGGTTACCTGCTCAATGCATTCAAGTACGGAGTACCCCCTCACGGCGGACTTGCCTACGGTCTCGACAGACTGGTCATGCTCATGGCAGGCACCGATAACATCAGAGAGGTCATCGCCTTCCCGAAGGCAAAGGATGCTTCCTGCCTGATGACGAACGCTCCCAGCAGAGTAGAGCAGAAGCAGCTCGATGAGCTCGGAATAGCCATAGCTGCGGAGCAGACAAAGGAATAACCATATGAAGATCGTTGTAATCGGCAGCGGAAAGGTCGGCGGAAAGATCTCACAGCAGCTTGCCCTTGAGGGACATGATATAGTCGTTATCGATAATGATCAGGCTGCGATCGACGAATTATCCGATAATACGGATGTGATGTGTGTCGTCGGAAACGCCGTAGAGCGCGAGGTACAGGAGCAGGCCGGAATAAACGGCGCTGATCTCGTGATCGCCTGTACTGACAGCGACGAGATCAATATGCTCACCTGCCTTCTGGCAAAAAAGCACGGTGCATTCAGGACGATCGCCAGAGTGCGTAAGCCTGAATATTATGACCAGCTCCCCTTTATCAGGGATGAGCTGGGTCTCAGCATGGCGATTAATCCCGAGATGATGGCTGCGGACATGATCTCGAGAGTGCTTCTTTTCCCTGCCGCAAACAACGTCGAATCCTTTGCCGACGGAAACGTCGAGCTCATGGAATTCGTGATAGGAGAAGACAATCCTCTCGTCGGGATCGCCCTGAAGGACCTGGGGCGGACTTATAAGTTCAGAGTGCTGGTCTGCGCGATACAGCGCGGTGATGAGGTCATCATTCCTACAGGTGATGACATCCTCATAGCAGGGGATCATATCTATGTCGCTTCCTCGCACGAGCAGATACAGTCTCTTGTAAAGGATATCGATCTCTTCAGCACGA
>JAZRWL010000080.1:0-3510 GCA_045599685.1 Lachnospiraceae bacterium | reverse complement strand
CGTAGCGATCATGGTCGGAAGCGGTATCGGCGCGAAGAACGGCATACTATTCAAAAACGCTCAGTCGCTTGAGCTCGCGGGCAAGATCAGCTTTGCTGCGCTTGATAAGACAGGCACGATCACCGAGGGCCGTCCGAAGGTCACGGCGGTGCTGCCCGCGGAGGGACGTGATACGGCGGAGTTCTTACATATCTGCGCTTCTCTCGAAAAGCACAGTGAGCATCCGCTCGCAATCGCGGTCAATGAGTATTCAGCCTCTCTCGGCATCGGGGCAGAAGAGGTGACGGAGCTGAAGATCGAGGCCGGCAGCGGTCTGACCGCTCTTTTGGGCGGGAAGAGGATATACGGCGGCAGCCTGGACAGAGTCAGGGGCCTTGTCAGTCTCCCCGCAGACGCAGTCGAAAAAGCGGAGGCTCTGGCGCAAACCGGATGCACGCCCCTGCTTTTTGCGTATGGTGACGCTTATATTGGAACGATCGCGGTAGCGGATACCGTAAAGGAAGACAGCCGCATAGCCATAGAGCAGTTCATGAAAATGGGAATCTCTGCTGTCATGGTCACCGGCGACAATGAGGGGACTGCAAAGGCGGTTGGAGCAGCGGGCGGTGTGACTGAGGTCAGGGCCGGAGTCCTGCCGCAGGGCAAGTCTGCGGTGGTAGAGGAGCTTATGAGCCGCGGCGGCACTGCAATGATAGGCGATGGGATAAATGACGCCCCCGCGCTCACGAGAGCCGATATCGGCATCGCGATAGGCGCCGGTACGGATGTCGCGATAGATTCTGCTGATGTGGTATTGATGAAGAGCAGCCTCCTTGACGCAGCGGCGGCCGTGCGTCTCAGCAGAGCTGTGATCAGGACGATAAAGCAAAATCTTTTTTGGGCACTGATATACAATTCGCTGTGCATACCTCTTGCGGCGGGAGTGTGGTTCCCCCTTAACGGACTCACGCTCGAGCCGAAGTACGGTGTGATCGCCATGAGCCTTTCGAGTATCTTTGTCGTAACGAACGCATTGAGACTCAATCTGAAGGATATTTATGACGACAGGCATGACAGAGCGCTTTCGCCGAAGCCTTTTAAGCGCGGCGAACTGCGGAACGGCACCTCGGAAGCAGCGAACGGAAATAAAAAAAATACAGATATCGATATAGATTTTAAGGAGTTTAAGATCATGAAAAAGACCATGAAGATCGAAGGAATGATGTGCGGACACTGCGAAGCCAGAGTAAAGAAGGCTATCGAGGGTGTAGAGGGCGTCACCGCCGTCATGGTGAGTCATGTGGCCGGTATTGCTATAGTCGAGACCGATCGCGAGGTGACTGACGAGGCTTTGAAGCAAATTGTCGAGGAGCAGGGATATACAGTTACCTCCATAGACTGAGATGGACCGCCGCGGGATTAGAAAATTCGCCGCCATTCTTTTCATAAGCATTTTGCTCTTGTCAGGCTGTGAGATGAGGGAGGAGATAGGCGAGGGCGGCAGCATCGACGGGAACGCTGACGTGTTCCCGCAGACGTCTGTGTCCGGCCGCGGGGAAGAAACGGCGGTGACAGACTCAGGTATCGATTCCGCGTGGCGGATATATGAGGCTGCGATAGAAAAGACGGATTCAGCCGATGCTTTGGAAATCAATCAGCTGATATATACCAAAAAAACCGATACAGAGGAGTCGATCAGTCTGCACCTTTGCATGACGGGCATTGGCACCGAAGCCATGGCTGTTCAGGCGGACGGCAGTGTGAATTCCGACGGTGACGTGATGTCTGTCGGCATAAGCTATTACGACGGCAGAAGGCTGAGCACGGGCGCCCAGTCGGAAAAGCTGGAGGAGACCGATGAAGACACTGTTTTGTCTGAGGTGGTATTTCTTCGCGGCTTTCATCGTGATATGTGCAGGTCTTTCATGACTGATGCCTCATATGAGAGCTCGGCGGACGGAATGGTCACGCTTTCATTCACCTTTGAGGGAATGATCAATGATGTTTTCACTTCGGGCAACGGAGAGATCATGATAAACTCGGACGGTCTGCTGGCCTCGGAGGGCTACAGCTTCGAGGTGACAGACAGCGACGGCATGAGGAGCACTCAGAGCGTTGAGTGCGTGCTGCTGGCGGTGAATGACGATGTGTCTGCGATAGAGATACCGGAGAAGCTTTTGGCGGAGGACTGATATGCACCATTTTTTTACCGATACACCTCCCGATACGACAGGACACATACTGATGACCGGCGATGAACTGAGGCACATGAATGTGCTGAGACTGAAGCCGGGTGAAGAAATGATTGTCAATGCCTGCTGCCGTGATTATGTCTGTGTGGTCGTTTCGATAGACGGAGATGAGGCTGAGCTGCAGGTGAAGGCCGAGGCAGATCCGACGGAACTCCCCGTGCGTCTGAACCTGTATCAGGGGCTCCCGAAGGGCGACAAGATGGAGCTCATCATACAGAAGGCCGTGGAGCTTGGCGCGTATTCGGTAGTGCCGGTGGAAATGAAGCGCTCGGTATCGAGGCCTGATGAAAAGAAAAAAAAGTCAAAGCAGGAAAGATGGCAGAGCATAGCAAGGTCCGCCGCGGAACAGTCAGGCCGTGGTCTTGTGCCGGAGGTATCGGAGATACTGTCCTTCGGCGAGGCGCTGGCGCGAGCGGACGGCGGGCTGAATATCGTTCCTTATGAAAACGCCGCGGGGATGGCGCCGACGGAGGAGCTCCTGAACGGCCTCCCAAAGAGTGGTGATATCAATATCTTCATAGGTCCGGAGGGCGGCTTTGATCCGGCCGAGATCGAGCAATGCGTCGCGCACGGCGTAAAGCCGATTTCGCTTGGAAAAAGGATACTGCGCACCGAGACGGCGGGGATAGCGATCCTTGCCGCGCTGATGCTTGCCATAGAGATAAACAGAAAAGAGGCTTGAGCTTGGAAATATATCTGGACAATTCTGCGACTACGCAGGTCTTTCCCGAAGTCAAGGAAATAATGGCCCGCATGTTCGATGAGGAATACGGCAATCCCTCCGCGATGCATATGATGGGAGTGAAGGCCGAGGAATGCGTGGACAGGGCGAAAAAGCAGATAGCGGCCACCCTGGGCGCAAAGGAAAAGGAGATCATATTCACATCCGGCGGCACCGAGGCCAATAATATGGCTATCCTCGGAGCGGCTGAGGCACGTGAAAGATACGGAAGACACATCATCACGACAGCCTATGAGCATCCATCGGTATTCAACGCGATGAAGCATCTCGAAAGCCTCGGCTGTGAAGTCACGTATCTCATGCCTGACCGAGAGGGAAATATCAGTCCGGAGGCTGTGCTCGAGGCACTTCGCCCGGATACGGTGCTGGTCTCGGTGATGATGGTGAACAACGAACTCGGTGCGCGCCTGCCTGTCGAAAAGATGGCGGAGGCGGTCAAGTCGCAGCGAAGCGATGTGATCTTCCATTGCGACGCGATACAGGGCTATGGAAAATACAGGATACGCCCCGCCCGCTGCGGGATAGATCTGCTCTCAG
>JAZRWL010000079.1:0-6654 GCA_045599685.1 Lachnospiraceae bacterium | reverse complement strand
CGGACGCGGAGATGATGCTGCTGGGCAGCCTGTGTATCAGACTGCAGAGCGTGGCGCTTCCGATCCACGCCTGGGTAGCGGTCGCGAATATGTACTGTGCCGGTATCGGCTATGCAAAGGGCGCTATCATCCTTTCCACCGCGAGACAGGGCAGCTGCTTCCTTCCGATCCTGTTCCCGCTGGCGTGGATATTCGCGGAATACGGCGTATGCTCTGTACAGGCGGTGGCTGATGTCATATCCATCGTACTGGCACTTATCATATTGAAGAAGGCTCGTGCAAAGGTGGACGCTGCGGAACAGGTTGCTATAGCCGAAAAGGCAGCGGCTGTCGAGGCATAAATGACGAAAAAAGAGCGCGTAAAAAGGGTACTTGAGCTTCTGGATGAGAATTACGGCACGGATCTGCGCTGTTATCTCGACCATCAAAGCCCGTGGCAGCTCCTCGTCGCAGTAATGCTGAGCCCCCAGTGTACCGACGCGAGAGTCAATATGGTCACGCCCGCGCTTTTTGCGGAATATCCTGACGCCGCGGCTCTCGGCAGGGCCGATGCCGCCGATGTCGAGGAGATCATCCATTCGGTCGGCTTTTTTCACAGCAAGGCAAAAAACATTATCGAATGCAGCAGGATGATAGCGGAGGAATACGGCGGCGAGGTGCCGGACAGTATTGAGGCGCTGACAGGCCTCCCCGGCGTGGGACGCAAGACCGCGAATGTCATCAGAGGTAATATATACAATGAGCCCAGCATAGTCGTCGATACGCATGTGAAGCGCATTTCGAAAAAGCTCGGTTTCTCAAAGGAGGATGATCCCGAAAAGGTGGAGTACGAGCTGATGAGGGTGCTTCCGAGGGATCATTGGATAATATATAATATTCATATAATCAGACTGGGACGGACTGTATGCACGGCAAGAAAGCCGGCCTGCGGAGAATGCTTTTTACGCGGGGTCTGCCCGTCGTCGGGAGAGAAGAATGTTTAATAAAAAGACACAAAGGATCATCATTATCGTGATCGCGGCGCTGCTCATAGTGGCTATGGTGCTTCCGCTTTTGTCCAGTATGCTGTCATGAGAAAGTTTGTTTGTATGTCCGGCAGTGCCGGAGATACGGCGGCTGCAGGGCTGGCAAAAGAAAGGGCGGACGAGGTCGGTAAAAGACTGCCCGCCTTTTTTCTGCGCCGTCTGACGGCTGTGTGTGAGCAGGATGCCGCTTTTGCGGAGGCTCATAGAGAAAAAGAAGACGAAGCGTACGCTGCTGTGCGCTGTTCCCGCGGCGTCCTCGCGGCGCTCTGGGAGCTGGGTGAGGCGGCAGCGACGGGGTTTGAGATAGAATACGGCGCGATCCCCGTGCGTCAGGAGACGATAGAGCTCTGTGAATGTCTGGGGATCGATCCTTATGAGCTGCCTTCTTCGGGCACCGTTTATCTGTGCTCGGAGCCGGAGGACGGCGAGTGTGTCATCGGACATACCACGGACGCCGCCGCGAGAGTGATACGAATGAAAAGCGGTATCCGTTATCTCAACAGGAGCTGATATGAACATAGTATTACTTGAGCCGGAGATCCCGTCGAATACGGGGAATATAGGCCGCACCTGCGTGGCTACCGGCACTTCGCTGCATCTTATCGAGCCGCTCGGCTTTCATCTGGACGAAAAGAGCATCCGGCGTTCGGGCATGGATTACTGGCACGACGTCGATCTGCATATCTATATCAATTATCGCGATTTTCTCGAAAAGAACCCCGGAGCGCGTATAATCTACGCTTCTACTAAGGGGCGGATCGTCTATTCTGACTTCTCCTATGAGGAGGGGGACTATCTTATGTTCGGAAAGGAGAGCGCGGGGATACCTGAGGAGATACTCGTAGAGCATCCCGATACCACTGTGCGCATCCCGATGACAGAGGACAGACGCTCGCTCAATCTCAGCAATTCCGCGGCGATAGTGCTGTACGAGGCGCTGCGGCAGACCGGCTTTCGTTCTCTGCAGAAGCAGGGCGAGCTGCATCGGCTGAAATGGTGATATATGGTTCTCATCGTGCGCGGCGGTGTTCCTGATAATCGTTACATTGACAGGCTGGGCCTGATAAGCTATTGTAATTAATATGACGAGCCGGGGCAATATTTCGTCCTGGCTTTGCCGTATAAATCCACAAAAAGGAGACGAGCCTTGAAATACCAATTGATCAAGAGCACCCGTATGTATGACGGCCTGGCAGATGAGATCCATACGAATATGCAGGTGCTTACAGAGGACAACCGGATAAAGGAGGTCGGAAGGAGCATCATCGCGCCTCCCGGAACAGAGACTGTCGATCTGGGCGATGTGACGCTCACACCCGGCCTGATCGATGCGCATGTGCATCTGGGGATCGGACGCTGGCAGGATCGCCGGCATGAGACGATCTATGAGAATCCCGTATTCAAGGGTCTGGCCGTGCTGGCGAACGCCCGCAGGGCGATGCTCCGCGGCTTCACCTCGCTTCGCGTGATTGGCAACAACTGCGATGACGGGTACGGCGCCATCGTAGCGAAGCGTATGATCAACACCGGATATATGGAGGGCTCGCGCCTCGTTGTCGCGCCGTGGTACACGGGTACTACGAGGAGCCACGCAGATTCGTCGGCGCTCATTTCCACGAATCCCGAGGTCAGCTCCTATATCTGGGAACGTTATCCCGGATATATCAGCGGTGCCGATTCCATGCGCGAGAATATCCGCAAGCAGGCCAAGTACGGCGCTGATTTTATCAAGCTTTACGCGAACGGCGGCTTTTCCACCCCCGATGACGGACCTGAGGATGACTGCCTGACCGATGAGGAAATGAAGACCGCCATCGATACCGCGCATCAGCTCAATCTCAAGATCACCTCGCATTCCTATGCGCCGAGCACGATCAGACGTCAGGTCGAGATGGGCATCGACGGCATAGAGCACGGCGCTCTCCTTGATGACAGGGAGCTGCTTCAGCTCATGATCGACAAGGGAGTGGAGCTTACACCCACCTTCTGCCCTTATGATTCGATCGTTCATATGAACGAGGAGGGACTGAAAAAGTGGCCATATGAGATGCAGATGAAGCTCATCCGCTACGCGGAGTGGCTCACCCGTGCCCGCAAGGCCATCGTGGACAGCGGTATCGCCTTTGGTTACGGCACCGACTTCGTGGCACAGCATGCGCCTTATGAATGCGGATATGAGTATGAGACCATGCTGAACAGCGGTGTGGATCCCTTCCGCGCACTCAGAGCGGCTACGCAGGTGGATAAGAAGATCCTCCAGATGGAAAACGACATCGGAGCAATTGCACCCGGATATTACGCAGACCTCGCCGCGTGGAAGAGGGATCTGCTCACAGATCCAAAGGCTCTCCTGGACTGCGCCTTCGTCATGAAGGGCGGCGAGATCTACGAGCCTGAGACGGTGGAATAGGAGGTCGGAAAATGAGCAGATATTATATCATAAAATGCGGCAGGCTCTACGACGGTATCAAGGATGAGCTGCAGACCGATATGGAGATCCTGATCGAGGATGACCGCATAAAAGAAGTCGATAAAAAGGTCACCGCGGTGCCCGGCGCGACAGTGGTGGATCTTTCTGACGCGACCGTGACACCCGGACTCATCGACGCGCATGTGCATTTTTCCTTTGGGGAATGGCGCACCCGCGCTCACGATACGGTCTATGAGGCACCGATCTATCATGGGATGTATGCTCTCCACAATGCCCGCAAATCCCTTGCCCGCGGCTTTACGACAGTGCGTCACTGCGGTACGAATTGTGACGACGCCTACAGCGTGGTGGTGGCGAAGCGCATGATAAACGCGGGCCAGTTCGACGGCGCCCGTCTCGTGGTAGCGCCGCATTATCTGTCCACGACGAACGGACACGGAGATTTTTCAAAGCTGGTATATACGAATCCCTATCTGGCGGATCATATCTGGGACAATTATCCCGGCAGGGGAAACGGCCCCGATGAGTTCCGCGAGGTGGTGCGCCGCGAGATAAAATTCGGCGCGGACTTCATCAAGATGTTCGTCTCCGGCGGCTTCAATTCAGAGGGTGACGGCCCCGAGGATTATACTTTCACCGATGAAGAGCTGAAAGCCATCATTGACACCGCGCATGTCATGCATAAAAAGGTGTCCTCGCACACCTACGGCCCTGATCTCGTAAAGAAACAGCTGTCGATGGGCATCGACGGTATCGAGCACGGTGCGCTGATCCGCGAGCCGGAGCTTCTGCGCGAGATGAAGGAAAAGGATGTATATCTTGTCCCCACCTTTTCACCTTATCAGGGAATCATCCATCCGGACGAGAAGAATCTGAAGAGCCAGTCCGCGGGGATGGAGCGCAAGCTCCGCTACTACGGCGAATGGCTGCGCGAGGCCCGTGAGGTCATCGTAAATAGTGACAACGAGCTGGGCTACGGTACCGATTTCGTCGCCGTGCATTACCCCTACGAGGGCGGCTGGGAATATGCGAATATGCTGGATTCCGGCGTAGAGCCCTTCAGGGCGCTGGCAGGCGCGACCCGCGTGAATGCAAAGATACTTGAAATGGAAAATGATATAGGCCGTATCGCACCCGGCTTCTACGCCGATATCGCAGGCTGGAAGCGAGATCTTCTTACGGATCCTCATGCGCTACTCGACTGCGCCTTCTCCATGAAGGGCGGAAAGGTATTCAAGACCGAGGCCGATATCTGAGAAGCATCATAGACCGCGTCAGATCGCGGTGATCGCCAGGGCTGTCGCAAAATATGCGGCAGCCTCTTTCATAGCGATCAGCTCCTGCTTTTCGCCTTCGTTTTTTATTATTGCCAATATTATCTGCGCTGTCTTCATGAAGCATTCCCACCGAGAGGTAAACAGCCCCGCTTCTTTTACAAAAGGATCATATATGGCGGAACGCGGCAAAAGGAATGTCCTTCCGTAGGGCATTGCGAAGTTGTACAAAAACGGCATTTTTGCTATTATCCTTACGGAAACCTGCAGTCTTGAGCCGAAAAGGGCAGATAGTGCGGGTATGAGTGTCGTTTTTGAAAAAGAGGGCAGACGTATGGCGGATATTATCAGGATAAGTACATTTGACGATCCGCGGCTGGAGGCGGTGGCGCGCCTTACGGAAAACCAGCTGGTGAACCGCGAGGATCCGGAGCACGGAAGGTTCATAGCCGAGACAGCCACGGTTATAGAGCGTGCTCTGGATGCGGGGTATGAGCCGCTTTCATTTATTATGGAGGAAAAATATGCGGACGGGATAGGAAGGCGTCTTGCGGAGCGCTGCCCGGATGTCCCGGCTTTTTGTGCGCCGCTCGGGATCCTGGTAAAGCTTACCGGATACAATCTTACACGGGGGCTGCTGGCAGAGATGCGCAGGCCTCGGCTAAGGACCGTGGAAGAGATCTGCGCAGATGCGCGCAGGGTAGCGGTGCTCGAAAATGTTATGAATCCCACGAATGTAGGCGCGATCATCCGCTCCGCCGCGGCGCTCGGGATAGACGCGGTCCTGCTCACGAACGGCTGCAGCGATCCTCTGTACAGGCGGGCGATCCGTGTGAGCGTGGGGACGGTCTTTCAGGTACCGTGGACTTATCTTCCCGAGACGGAAGTTTATACGGACGAGCTGCGCCGTCTGGGTTTTAAGACGGTCGCCATGGCGCTGCGTGACGATTCTTATTCCATTGCCGATACCGTATTGAAGTCGCAGGAAAAGCTGGCCGTGATCCTCGGCACCGAGGGCGAAGGGCTCTCGCCTGATACGATCGCGTCCTGCGATTATACAGTAAAGATCCCGATGACTCACGGTGTCGATTCGCTCAATGTCGCCGCAGCGAGTGCCGTGGCCTTTTATGAGCTTGCCCTGAAAAGCTGAAAAAGTATGATTGAAGGGCCTGATCCGGGAAGCGGCGGCAGAGTATGACTGACAGGGCTGCTCTGCTGGCAGAAACAAAGTACGGTTTATGCGCCTGCTCTGAAACACTGAGTCAGTGTACGTATAACAAAAACACTGCGGAAAGCTGACCGCAGTGTTTTGCTGCAAAAGGGGAAAGATGTCTTACTCCCCGCAGGAGGAAGTGTAAAAGCTCTGTGAGATCACGCAGCACGAAATACGGAATGACCGGTGATCAAAGGTCAAAAGGAGAGGCAAGGCCTCCTCATACTTGATAAAGCAGGGCGCAGCAGGCGCTTTTGCTTCTCCGGCTGTTATTTTACGATGATCTCGACGGGCTGAAGGGTCAGGCTCCATTCGTCCGCGGAGTCGGTATTGAAGGCAGCGGAGAAAAGTCTGTTATTATAAGCATATGAGAGGATTCCGTTTTCATCGATGATCACGCCGTCATCTGCGACAGCCGCGCAGGCATCGGTGACCTGAGTCATCCAGGCATCGGTGTCGGCACCATTCGGGAAAAAGGAAAGAGTATTATCATTTACTACGGCGCCGGTAGCTTCTTCCGGCAGAATTGCCTCGTCGATCAGACCGAATTCAGCGAGAAAAGCAGTAACGGGGCTGATCATGCCGATTGCCGCAGTGGCCTCCTCGGCGGTCGCAGCGGTAGTCTCAGGAGCTGCGTCAGTATCGGGAGCCTGTGAGGTCTCAAGCGCGGCGGTAGTCTCCGGAACGGTGGTCTCGGGAGCCGGCGTGGTC
>JAZRWL010000078.1:0-3243 GCA_045599685.1 Lachnospiraceae bacterium | reverse complement strand
GGGCGAGCTCTTCCGCAAGCCTGCGCCGGAGCCTGTATATAAGCCCCGCGAGAAAAAGGAAGCGCTCACGGAGTACCTGCTCGTGGACGGATATAATATCATTTTCGCCTGGGATGAGTTGAAGGATATCGCCTCCGCCAGCATCGACGGGGCGCGGGATATGCTCGCGGATGTGCTGTCCAATTATCGCGGTTTCAGGGAGTGTGAGATAATACTGGTCTTTGACGCGTATCGCCTGTCCGGTCATCGTGAGGAGGTCATAAGACATTCGAATATCGATGTGGTATATACCCGCGAGGCGGAGACCGCGGATCAGTATATCGAAAAGACCGCACATGCCCTGAAAAATAAGGGAAAGGTCACCGTCGCCACCTCCGACGCTCTGGAGCAGATAATAATATACGGCACCGGAGCGGTACGAATGTCCGCACGGGACCTGCACGATGAGGTCGAGCGTACCGGCAACGAGATCCGGGAATATTGCGAGGGCCTGAAAAAGGGCAGGTATTTGCCGTTTGAGGGGATAGGTGATACAATGCTTGCGTCGGTCGCGGGCGACGTGATGAAGGAAAAGGATCGGAAGGCATAGGATATTGAAAAGATTTTTAGAATACTGTAAATATATGTGGATATTCGCCGGGTTTTACCTGGGGATGGCGATGTTCATCGTGCTTATTTCCAAGTATTTAAAGGACAAGGGGATGAGCGCCACGGAGATCTCCATAATAGTATCCGTGACTACGATACTGACAATGGTCCTGCAGCCCGTAGTGGGTGCGCTTCAGGATCGTCTCGGGCGAAAGGCAGTCACGGCAGCGGTCATGTGTGTCGCCGGCGTGACGGGGATATCGTTTGCCTTCGCTGACGGATATATCCCGATGCTCATCCTCTACGGTGTCACCGTCGGTCTGTATTATTCCGTCGAGCCCTACCTTGACAAGCTCGCGACCGAGTCGCCGTTCACATATTCGAGCGTCAGGTCCGCCGGCACGGTCGGTTTCGCGATCGGGGCCCAGATCTGCGGTGTGGTATATGAGCATATCTCCCCGATGGGAAATTATTATCTCTATATCTTTTTCGTCGTCACCACGACGATCTGCATCCTGATAAGCAGAGGCGTGAGCGACGTAGACGGCAGGGAAAAACAGAAGCCGGCACGCGAGGTCTTCCGCAGTCCGGCGCTCTGGAAATACATGATCCTTCTGGCACTGTTTTATACGAATGCGAACCTGAACGTCACGTATCTGCCGATATTTTACACGTCAAACGGTGTCTCGGAGTCTTTCTTCGGCTTCATCCTGCTTTTCGCGACTATGATGGAGCTGCCGGTCATTTTCGGAACACGATGGTATATGAGACGTTTTTCAAATTCGACTATCATTACCGTCGCGTTTTCTCTGCAGATGATACAGTTCGCGATATATGCGTTCGTGCCGGTGACGGCAGTGCGCGCGGCGACCTCGATCATACTCAGATCCTCTACGACCATGATTATCATGATCGCGAACCTGCAGGTCCTTTACAGCATCATGGAGCCGCGCTATGTAATGACTGCGCTGACACTGATCTATGCGCTGCCGAAGAACCTTATCACAGTGATAATGCAGTACGTCGGCGGAAGGATGATAGACGGAATATCCTACGAGGGAATGTACATAATGCTGATGTGCATCGCCGCCGCGGGCCTTGCGCTGACGAGGATTTTCCGTATTCCGACCGACAGGACGAATACGATCAATTATTGATATACGGAGGAACGATATGAAAAACAACAGTGGTGCGGTAGTACTGACTGAGGGCTCCGTATGGAAAAAGATGCTGGCGTTCACGCTACCAATATTCATTGGAAACCTTTTTCAGCAGCTTTATCATACGGCGGACTCTCTGATAGTGGGTCGTGTACTCGGCAAGGAGGCGCTTGCGGCCGTAGGCTCAACGGGCAGTCTTATTTTCCTCTTCGTAGGGTTTTTCAACGGCCTCGGAGTAGGTGCGGGCGTCGTGGTGTCGAGGTATTTCGGCGCGAAGCAATGGCAGGATATGAAAAAAACGATCCATACCGCCGTAGCGCTGGGCCTTGCCGGCGGCATTTTCCTGACGGTGGTGGGAGTCCTCATGGCGAATGTTTTCCTGAGCTGGATGCGGACGCCCGAGGATGTCATAGATACGGCGACGGTCTACCTCAGGATATATTTCTGCGGCACGCTGGCACAGGTAGTATATAATATCACCGCCGGCATCCTGCAGGCGGTGGGCGACAGCAGACATCCGCTTTATTATCTTATCATTTCGTCCGTAGTGAATGTCATACTGGACATCATTCTCGTAAAGGCCTTTGAAAACGGCGTGGGCGCGGCGGCGCTCGCCACCATCATCTCACAGTTCCTCAGCATGGGAATGTGCGGATACAGGCTTTTGAAAAAGAGCCCGCCCGAGTATACGGTATATCCGAAGGAGATCCGCTTCGACCGTCCTTCGCTGAGGATGATACTGAAAAACGGTGTCCCTTCAGGGATACAGATGTCGTTCAATTCACTGGCGAACGTCGTCGTCCAGTCATATATCAATATTTTCGGAAGCTCGGTCGTGGCAGGCGTCAGCGCGATGCACAGTATAGAGGGCTTCGCCTTCCTCCCTGTGAACAGCATATCGATGACGATGGCTACCTTCGTCAGCCAGAATATCGGAGCGAGAAATTATGACAGAGTGAAGAAGGGCGCCCGTATCGGTGTTATAACGGGCCCTGTGATCTCTGAGCTCATCGGTATCATTCTGTTTATCTGGATGCCGTTTTTCATCGGTGTTTTCGACAGCGATCCGGATGTTATCGCGGCAGGTACCGCCTACGGCAATATAAAAGCGCCGATGTTCCTGCTCTGTGCGTTCACTCACTGTATCGCGGGCGTACTGCGCGGTGCCGGCAGAGCCGATATCCCGATGTACGCGATCCTCGGCTTCTGGGGAATCGTCCGCGTGGGATATATTGTCATCGCTACCTCTGTACTGCCGAAGCCTGAGGTGGTCTTCGCGGCCTACCCCATCACCTGGACGCTGAGTACGGCAATGTTGCTCATCGTCTTCTTCAAGGCGGACTGGGTACACGGCTTCAGCGGAAAGAGAAAAAAAGCGGCAGCGACAGAAGGTAAGAACAGCTGAAAAGCATTTCAAAATAAAACAGGAGGAGTTTCATGAAGATCAGAGAAGGTTACATGGATTTTAAGGGGCTCAGGACCTATTACAGGGTCG
>JAZRWL010000077.1:0-3307 GCA_045599685.1 Lachnospiraceae bacterium | reverse complement strand
ATGATCTGGAAGCACGATTAAAGACCCAGCGTCTGAAGCTCGAGCGTCTGCAGGAGCTTCTGGCACAGGCCGACAATATGTCTGATATCATCACGATTGAGGATTCCATTTCGAATGTAGAGTGGCAGATAGAATGGATGGAGGGCGATCTCAGAGCCTATGATTCAAAGGTGGATTATTCCACTGTCACCATCAGGCTCAATGAGGTGCAGGAACTCTCCGTGATCGAGCCGGAGCCCGTCAGCTTTTTGAGCAGGCTCGGAAAGTCCTTTGCCGACGGTTTCGAGGCAATCGGTGACGGGATCGTGGATTTTGTCTACTGGTTCGTATCGAATATCATCTGGCTCGCGATCATCGCCGCGGCAGTGGTCGTTCTCGTAAAGGTCATCAGAAAAAAGAGGAGAGGGCTTTAAGCCTCTCCCCTCCTGAAAGCCTCTAACATAGTGGCTGTAAGACTGTTCAGATTTTTTTGTTCTTCGAGCTCGGAGCGTTTGACGAATTCAGCGCTTGCGAGCTCTTCTTCATCCAGTGTGATCTCGGCGTCGCCGTCCACCTCACAGTAATATCCGAGCAGCAGGTCGGATTCGAAGCCCCAGGGCTGGCTCTTGTAATATCGGATGTTCTTTACCTTCAGACCGATCTCCTCCATGACCTCGCGTGCTACGGTCTCCTCTGCCGTCTCGCCGTTCTCGCAGAAGCCCGCGATCAGGGCTCTGCCTACGCCGGTTCGCCCGGCGTATCTGGAGGTGCAGATCGAATCGCCCTTCGTGACACCGATGATCACGGCAGGCTGTATCTTCGGGAAGACCATATTGCCGCAGTCGGGGCAGATAAAGCAGCGGAGCTTGTGATCGTGCTGCATTTCATGGCTGCATACGCCGCAGTAACGGTTGATGCGGTTCCAGTTGAAGAGATGATAGGCGACCGTAGCCGCGAAGCAAAGATATCTCGGACTGTAGCCGCGCACCGAGCGGAGTATCTCCCAGGTGCAGCCTTCCGGTATCGTTTCGGGCACGATACGCTCAAGCAAAAAGAATCTCAGATCGTCTATCGAGAAAAGGTAGCGGAGACTGTCGCCGGCGCCGGGTACGGCGGCCTCGGTCTCTTTTACCGTGGGGAAGGTGATCTCGGTATCGTCGAGCCTGCGCATAACGACGAGGTCATCCTTTCTGCCCTTTCCGTTCATGATAAAGACCATATCGTCCGGACGGGCGGGGAGCTCTTCGTAATGGTTTGTGAGTCTGCGCGGATATATCTCGTGGAACATGTTTGTCCTCCTGCATTGTAATCATTAATAATATATGATAATATACACATTACCACTTTTCCGGAGAATAGTCAAAACATGGCGGCTGTCAACCGTCCTGCCGCGGGAGCGGGGCTTTTCCTTCCGGATGAGCTTTTAAGGAGATATTCGATGCTTACACTTGAAAGAGCAAAGGAACTGATAAACACAACGACTACCGAAGAGCATCTTTTCGTCCATGCCACGAGCGTGATGGCGGCGATGGGCGCCATGGCGGAGCATTTCGGTGAGGATAAGGCCCACTGGCAGGCTATCGGTTATCTGCACGATTATGATTACGAGCAGTATCCCGAGGAGCATCTGCAGCATACCGAGGAGCCGCTTTTGGCGGCGGGAGTCGAGCCCGACGAGATCCATATCATCCTCGCTCACGGCTGGGGCATATGCAGCGATGTCGAGCCGGACAATGCTTGTGCGAAATGCCTTTATACCGTAGACGAGCTGACCGGGATCATCCATGCCTGCGCGCGTATGCGACCGAACGGCATCAGTGATCTGGAGGTCTCGAGCTTCATGAAGAAGTTCAAGGACAAGAGATTCGCGGCGAAATGCGACCGCGAGCTGATAAAGGGCGGCTGTGAAATGCTCGGCATGGAAGTGCGCGACGTGGCTGAGATCTGTATCGGCGGGATGAAGGAATTCGCCGCAGAGCTGGGACTCCTGCCAAAGGCCGAGTAAGCAGCGCTTATTAAGGTGATTATTGCAAACAATACACTAATCTGATACAATATCGTCATTCCAAAAACGGGAGGTGAACGTCCTTCATGGACGACGGCAGTCCAATACCCATACAATATCTGATTTCTGCAGTAGTATTTATCATCATCGGCGGCTGGTTCGCCGGAGCAGAGATATCTCTTGCCTCGGTCAATAAGATACGCATGATGAGCTATGCCGATGACGGCAACAAGAAGGCTGCGAGAGTCCTTTATATCCTCGATCATTTTGACAAGGCCCTCGCGACGCTGCTCATCGGCAATAATATCATGCATCTGTCCTGTGCCAGCGTCATGACTCTTTTCGCCCAGAAGGTGTGGGGTTCTGCGGCGGTCTCTATTATCACGCTGATCACGACGCTGATAGTATTTTTCTTCAGTGAAATGATACCGAAGTCCTTTGCGAAGGCCTGCAGCGAAAAATTCGCTCTTGTTTCCGCGGGGCCTCTGGTCTTTTTGATGCGCATTCTGACGCCGGTCAGCTTTCTTTTTTCGAAGCTTACTTCTCTTATACAAAAGCCCCTCGGCATAGACGAGGATGATGAGGATGCTCCTACTGTCACCGAGGATGAGCTGAAGGAGATAATCGAGAGCATAGACGAGGTGAGCGATCTGGATGATGAGACCGGTGACCTCGTAAAGAATGTCATGGCCTTCTCCGAGACGCGGGTGCGCGACATCATCACGCCGATGGAGCAGGTCACCTGTCTTACGACGGATATGACCAGAGAACAGGTGCTGGCCTGTCACAAGGAAAATCTTTTCTCGCGCTATCCGGTAAAAAATGCCGCCGGTGAGATCATCGGTGTGCTGCGTATCAGCAAATATCTCTATCTCTGCACAAAAACACAGTCCAGGATCGCTTTCAGGGCGGTCATGGACAGGCCGCTCATCGTCGATATCTCGATGCCGATAGACGATCTCCTGAGCAAGCTCAGCTCGTCGAAGCTGCATCTGGCGCTCGTGAGCGACGGAGAGCACGGTCTGATCGGTATAGTGACCGTCGAGGATATTTTGGAGGAACTCGTCGGAGAGATATATGACGAGAATGACGAGGGGGGTGAGCGTCGATGAGTGAAGTGCTCCCCTATATCCTGATAGCGGTATTCGTGATATTCTCCGCCTATTTTTCTGGCTCGGAGATCGCCTTCGCCTCAGTCAATCGCCGCCGCCTGCAAAAGCGCGCAGAGGACGGCAAGAAGGCCGACAGGCTCGCACTTTTTATCTATGATCGCTTTGATCGAGCGCTGATCACGATACTTATAGGAAATAATCTCGTAAATAT
>JAZRWL010000076.1:0-3776 GCA_045599685.1 Lachnospiraceae bacterium | reverse complement strand
TCCCCGATACGGGGCGTTGACCCGGAAACATGAGCGGAAAGCTGCTTTTCGGCGAAAAGCGGATCGAGAATGCTTCCAGGCAGTAGGGATGCGGCAATGCCGTAAAAAATACGATCCAGCGGTTTTTATTAGTATCAGAATATCCGGAGGCGTAAATTGAACGCGATTTGGAATAAAATATACAGATTCGGAACGGCTTTTCTGGCGGCCTCGATGCTCTTTTCGACGGTGTCATATGCCGATACCATGCCAGATGTCGTGGGAGCGGCCGGCTTTTCGAAAGACAGTGAAAGTGAAGAGGGCGGGGCTTCCGTCCCTGAGATCGCCGGTATCGGAAATATCATTACTGAGCTCGGATCGGGTACGGTAAAGGAGCAGGATCCGGATAATGAGACCGGCGAAGCAGCTGCGCCTTCTTCCGGGACTGCCGATGAGGACGGGATCTCTGCAGCAGATGAGCATCCTTCCGTACTGGCGCTTGAGAGCCGCATAAAAAAGTATGACGGTCTTTACAAGAATGTCGTCTTCCCCGATATCGACGAGGAAGACAGCTATATCAATATACGCAGGAATGCGACCTCCGATTCCGAGGTGGAGGGCAAGCTTTTCGCGAAGGCCGCGGCAAGAGTGCTCGAGACCGTGGACGGCGAGGACGGCCCGTGGTTCAAGATCCAGTCCGGTTCGGTTACGGGTTATGTCAATGCCCTGTATTTTATCACCGGTGAGACAGCCGAGGATATGGCGAAGCAGTACGGCACTCTCGTGGCGAAGATCAATACCGAGAGCCTGAGGCTCCGTGCAAAGGCTTCTGTGGAGTCTGAGCAGATCGCCTTGCTTTCGGAGGATGACAGATATCCTGTGGCAGGCGAAGAGGGAGCGTTCGTAAAGCTGAGCGTCGACGGAGACCTGTTCGGTTATGTGCTGGATGAATATGTCACTCTCAGTGTTTCCTACAAGACCGCAAAGTCGATCGAGGAGGAAAAGGCCGAGATAGAACGTCAGGAGCGCCTCGAAAGAGAGCGTCAGGAGGCCCGGTCCCGGAACGATGATGACGACAGACATAGCAGCGGCAATAACAACGGCGGCAGTAACAACGGCGGCGGCAATAATACCGGTAGCTCGAGCAGTAAAAAGAAGAGCACAGGCGGGTCCAAGCCCGGTTCAAGCGCAGGCAGCGTATCCGGAAAGAGAGAAAGCATATGCGCCTTCGCCGAGAGCTACGTCGGAGAGACCCCTTATGTCTGGGGCGGAAACAGCCTCAGTTCAGGCGTGGACTGCTCCGGCTTCGTGCAGCAGATCTTCAAGAATTACGGTGTTTCACTGCCTCGTACCTCGGATTCACAGGGCTACAGCGGAGAGGGCGTGAGTTCTTCCGAGATGCGTCCGGGCGATATCGTATACTATGGCGGACATGTGGCTATATATATCGGCGACGGAATGGTAGTCCATGCCTCCGACAGAGAGACCGGCATCAAGTATTCAAAGTGGAATTACCGTACACCCATTACTATAAGAAACGTCCTCGGAGACTGACGGGGAGAGATCAAGGCGCGGCGAAAAGCCGCGTCTTTTTTTCTGCCGCGGCAATTTTTACTGCTGTTTTTTTTTCTGTCCGGGTGTATAATCGTGCTATCTTCATAGATAGAAGCACACGTAAATGGAATTAAACTTTTTGTATATGCTATTCGTTTTCCTCCCCTCGATAGGCGGAGGAATGATACAGGCTGTATCGGGCTTCGGCAGCGGGATCTTCGTCATGATGTTTTTCCCGCTTTTCCTTCCGATACTGTCTTCCAGTGCGATTTCATCTGTCATGGGCCTTTTTCCCTGCCTTACGATGGCGTGGAGATATCGTAAATATGCGAAGCCGTCTATCTTTATCCTGCCGGCGATCTTTTATTTCCTTGCGTCGTATTTTGCACTGAAATTCGCGGTGGGAGCGGATTTTACGAAGCTGAAGGCCTTTTTCGGACTTTTTCTCATTGCGGTCTCGCTGTATTTCATTTTCTTTTCCAAGAAGCTCCATATCAGGCCGAATTTTCTCTCGGCCTTTATCTGCGGCGGCATTTCAGGAGTCGCGAGCGGCCTCTTCGGTATTGGCGGTCCGCCTATGGTCATATATATGCTCGCTGCGACCGATAACAGCAAGGAGGCATATATCGCCAATACGCAGTTCTTTTTCTGCTTAACCACACTATATACCTCTACGCTGAGGGCGATAAACGGTATCCTGACCGTGGATCTGATACCGCTGATCATTCCCGGCATTATCGGCATGATGCTCGGAAAGACCTTTGGCCTGAAGATCGTAGACCGCATCAATATCGAGCAGATGAAGCTCATAATCTACATTTTCCTCGGATTGTCCGGACTTCTGAATTTCCTGACCAATATCTGAGCCCCTGCCTTTTTGCACCGGGGACGCCCCGGCTTGACTTTTTCACCGGATATGCTAAAATACACAGGATTCATGGGGGAGTAGCAAGCGGTTTTCGCAGCAAGTCAACAAACCCGGCCTTACGGTCTGGCTTGCTTTAATATGTGAGACTCATGTATAGATCGGCTATACATGGGGATCGGAAGTTCAGGTATAGCGCCTGAGCTTTTTTCATGAGAAGGACGATCATGAGCCGGGACGGAGAGTATTATGGGTATCGACGCGATATTTATCATAAACAGTATTCTGATGGGTGTAGGTCTTGCCATGGACGCTTTTTCGGTGTCGATGGTAAACGGCCTGAGCGAGCCGGAAATGAAGGCCCCGCGTATCTGCCTTATCGCGGGCGTTTACGCGCTCTTTCAGATCGCGATGCCTCTCATAGGGTGGTTCCTCGTGAGCAGGGCTGTCGAGGCCTTCGGAGTCATAGAGGGGCTGCTGCCCTGGATCTCGCTCGCGCTGCTGCTTTTTATCGGAATAAAGATGCTGATAGAGGGCATAAAGGGCGGAGACGATGAGACACAGGCGGGAAGACTCGGCTTCGGGACCTTGCTCGTGCAGGGGATAGCGACCTCTATCGACGCGCTCGCTGTGGGCTTCACGCTCGCGGAATATCCGGTCGGACCGGCACTTCTGGAGGCGGGCATCATAGGGGCGGTGACCTTCGGCCTCTGTGTCATCGGCGTGATGATCGGCAAAAAGGTCGGGACGAAGCTCGCGGGAAAGGCTTCGATACTCGGCGGTATCATTCTGATCGGTATAGGTATAGAGATATTCATCAGCGGAATGCTATCATAGGAGGAAAAACATGGGTGCTGAATCATTTCCCTGGGCCGTAGTGCTCTTTGTGCTCGGCCTCGCGCTGCTCGTAAAGGGTGGAGACTGGTTCGTGGACGGGGCGGTGGATCTTGCCGAAAAGATAAAGATCCCCGAGCTTATCATCGGCGCGACGGTGGTGTCGATAGGCACGACACTGCCGGAGGTGATGGTGTCCGCGTCAGCTGCGGTAGAGGGGCTGGGTGCAATGTCATACGGCAATGCCGTCGGTTCCATCATCTGCAATACGGCGCTTATCTCCGCTATCACAGTTGCCGTGAGACCCTCAAAGGTCGAGAGAAAGCCGCTGATCATGCCGGTGTGCTTTTTCTTCGCAATGGCCGTGTTTTATATGGTGATCTCATATACGACAGGTTATTTTGCAAGGCCGATCGGCATTATCCTGCTCGTCGTTTTCTGCGTTTATATCGCCCTCAATGTGAAAAATGCGATAGAAGACCGCAAAAAAGGCATAAAGGCTGAGGATTATCCTGTCGATGACGTACAGATGCCGACCTGGAAG
>JAZRWL010000075.1:0-7084 GCA_045599685.1 Lachnospiraceae bacterium | reverse complement strand
CCCTTCTCCTCGAAGAAATCCAAAAACATCTTTCTCAGTTCATTAACACCGTACTTTTTGTGCGTCATCTCTTCTCTCCGTTTCTATTGCTCTTCGTAGCCGGTATCCGCCGGCAGATCATTTGCCTTTGCAGCATCGGACGCGAGCCTGTCACATCTTTCGTTCTCCGGATGGCCTGCGTGCCCCTTTATCCAGGTCCATTTTATCTGATGAGGCTTCGCCGCCTCGAGCAGCCGCATCCAGAGATCGACATTTTTTACCGGATCTCTGCCGCGCATCCAGTTCGTGTTTACCCACTTGTCTATCCAGTGCTCGTTAAAGGCCTTTATCACATATACCGAATCTGATATGACCTCCGCCTGACAGCCCTGGTTCAGCGCTTCCAGCGCCGATATCACGCCCATGAGCTCCATTCGGTTGTTCGTCGTCAGGCGGTATCCGCCGGACAGCTCCTTTTCATGCAGTACGCCGTTTGCATCGGTATATTGGATAATGGCTCCGTATCCTCCCGGCCCGTTTGGATTGCCCTTTGCGGCGCCGTCGGAATATATGATCACCTTTTTCATATCAAAGCTTCTTCTTATAATTCCCGGTTATATGCACCCTGTCATTTTCCACTATAAAGGCGTGCGGGTCAAGCTCTTTTATCACCTGCTTCAGATGAGCGGACTCATATTTTGAAACGGTGATGAGCAGGACCTCACGGTCGCTGTCCGTATAAGCGCCCTTTGCGGGGATAACCGTTATGCCGCGTCCCATCTTCGTCATGATCTCTGCCTTCATCTCATCGGTCAGATGCTCCGTGATGACCTTTATCTCCTGGTCGATATTCTGATAATGTATCCTGTCCATCACGAGCGAGCAAAAAGCCGCGACTATCACCGAATAGACAGCAGTGCCGATCTCGAAGATCACGCCGCAGGCGATGTACAGGAAGATATTGATTATCAGCGATACCTTTCCCGCGCTGAAATTTTTGTTTTTCTGTATCACGACGAGGCTCACGAGATCCATTCCGCCCATCGAAGCGCTGCCGTAAAATACGAGACCGATGCCTATGCCCGACATGATGCCCGCGGCGAGGCAGTTCGCGAGCCTCTCCTCGAGAATCGGGATCCCGGGCGAGGGCACGAAGGAAAGCACCACCGTCACGAGTGTAGCGCACACGAGAGTTTTTATCACGATGCGCTTTTGCAGCTGCCTGAACGCAAGCACAAAGATCGGGATATTCAGCGCATAGTAGATGATACCCGAGATATCAAAGCCGGGATCTGAGCCTGTGGCCATGTTGATAACAGACCGCAGCAGCTGCGCGATACCTAGCAGTCCTCCGGAATACAGTTCCATCGGCACGAGGAAAAGCTTTACTCCCAGCACATAGATAAGACAGCCCGCCAGTGCGGCTCCTATCTTGATCAATTCTTCTTTTTTTGAACCCATAACTGTCTCCTTTATCGTCGCCCCTGCCGGACGGCCGGGAGCGTCGTCAGTTATTTTCCGCCGTGGTATCCTCCTGTGCGGTATCGGCGACATTTTCATCACCGGCCTCTGCGCCGGTCTCCCCGGTCGCAGCGCTTTCGCTTTCGGTAGTCCCAGTGACTTCGGACGGGGTGTCTGCGTTTTCAGTCTCATCAGCGCTCTCCGCCGCGCTGCTGTCCGTCACGGTACCGGCAGTCTCTTCAACAGCCGTCCCGGTCTCAGCCGCCGTCGTCTCAACGACTGTTTCCTCCGTGACAGGCTCAGGCGAGGTCTCAACCTCGGGTGTCACACGCTCCTCGACGGGAACATTCGCGGCCAGCCTTATCAGCGAAGTATCATCAAGAAGTCCGAAATATTCGGTAAGTCCGGCGTCAGGAGAGATATATATTTTTTCGGTATTATAGACGACCGCCTTCTGCTTCTGGTATACGGGAAGCTCCACTGCGTCGGTCATGAGCCTGTTATATATCTTTCCGTATATTTCCGCGGCTGCATCGCTGTCAGACATAAGAGCGGTATTCAGCTCGGAGAACAGACCGTCTAACTCCTGATCGCTCAGGGAATAATAGTTGCTTGTACCGTCCGAGGTATAATAAGCCGCAGGTCTGACGCAGGAGCTGATATCTCTTGACGCGCACCACATATCGGCCTTTCCGTCCTTCAGCGCGGATACGAATTCATCGATATCCTCGGATTCCCTGAGATTCAGCACGAAGCCGAGCTCCTCGACAGAGCTCTTTATCTCGGCGGTGAGCCTCGTCATTTCATTGTCACCGGAAAGGTACGGAGGGACCCAGAGCGTGAATTCCATCTTTCCGCCCTCAGGCAGATGTGATATCCTGCCGTCCTCGCCGAGAGTATAACCGGCTGCCGTAAGCTCCGCCCTCGCCATATCGAGGAAGCTCAGACCGTCCTCCGCACGCTCGATGCCGTCCAGCTGCTTTGTCAGGATATCGAGGCAGCCCCTCGCGCCTTCGGCCGTAGCTCCGAGGAAATTGCTCGAAGCGGGCTGATCCAGCTTCACACCGTAAAATGTCGCGGTATTTATCTTTGCCATGAACGCGAGCTCGATCGCCCTGCGCATATGCAGGCTCGCCTCGGTCAGGATACCGTCATTGACATTGACTCTGTTCGCGTTGAAGCCATAGTAATAATAAGTGTCATCGGGGATCGCGACCGCAGTCAGGACCTCGCCCGAAAGGCCGAGGCAGCCGTTCGTGGTCTGTATCGCCGTCAGCTCATCCTCGCCGAGCGCGGTAAAGGCGATATCGGCCTTTTCAGCCGTAACTGCGGAAAGCCCGCCCTCAGTTCCGGCATATACGAGCTTCAGATCGGCATCCTCAGGCATATAACCGACATAATACGGGTTCGGTATCAGAGTCACCGAAGCTGCATCGGAGCCGACATAAAGATACGGTCCGTAGCCGAAAGGCTGTCCTGACAGTGCCTTTATCGAATCGAGCTCTCCGCGCTTTACACCGAAGGAATCGTTTTCATAATCGTAATCGCCGTTTCCGTAATAATCCAGTGAGAGCAGCGGTATGTCGCAGACCGACATGACCGCGGCGGAACTCCTGCCCATGACGCTGATCGTGATCTCCTTGCCGTCTACCTTTTTGATTCCGGAGATACGGGGCATCTCTTCACCGCCGGCCTGATTGACCTTTTGATCATATATATAGTTTTTCGTCAGGTTCTTTACTTTTTCGTCGAAGTAATTGATGTCGTTTTTGTAATTCTTCGCGAGAGTCTTGTAATTCATCCCGAAGAGCTCGACAGTGTCCTCTATCACCTCATCGAAGCTCTTTTCACCGGCCGAATAATTGCTGTTCAGCGTCGAGGTATAGAGCGTCACGAAGAATTCCTCCGCGCTGTCGCCGTAGCCTCTTTCGACATAATTCTGCCAGTTTTCCTCGCACCACGCACGCTCCTCCTCGAGCACCGGGCGAATGATCTCGTTCACTATCAGTTCCTTCAGACCCTCATCGGGGTTCCCGAGAGCCGCGCTTATATCGGCCGAACTGATGTCGATGCCCGGAGCGGCGGTATTATTGAGCTGGTATGCCCTCACGCCGTAGATATTCTGATCCTGCACTTTGTAAGGGCCGTCATATGAGGGATCGCAGAGCACATAATATGTGAATATCAGATCGTCCGCTGAGATCGGCGAGCCGTCGGAAAATACCGCTCCGTCCCTTACACGTATGGTAAAGACCGTGGTATTTGACTCCTCATCATATGTATCCGAGACGGAGACCACACTGTCATAGTCATATTCCGTGCCGTTAAAAGCGACCGTCTTTGACGAGCTGTCCCTGATCACGCTACCCTGTCTGTCGCTCATGATGAGCGTGGGCTGGATCAGCTGCGCCACAGCCTGATCACCGTCACTTTCGGAGAAGACTCCCGTGAAATTGCCGCCGAACTCTCCACTGGCCACTCTTATCACCTGACGTGCCTTTTCGGGCTCGCCGGCCGTGGTCTGCTCTGCGGCAGTTTCTTCGCCATCCGTATCCGATGCCTGGCTGTCCCCGGACGATGCAGGTACCGTACCTTCTTCCGAAGCGGCAGCCGTAGAAGCGGCTCCTTCCGTGCCTTCAGGGCCGGTCTCTCCGGTCGTACCCGCGCAGCCGACTGCCGCGATGGCAAGGCACAGGACCATTATTATCGGGATAATCCTTTTAATCATAAGATGCTCCTGTCATTCTCTTGTCCAGGGGAGTTCACCGTGCTCAGGCTTTTTGTACCGGATCATCAGATCCTCTACAGCCTGACCGGCATTCTTTCCGCTGAACAGTATTTTATTGACCTCAGTTACAATAGGCATTTCCACCTGGTGCTTCCTCGAGAGCGCGAGAGCGGCCTTCGCGCTGTATACGCCCTCCACTACCATATTTACCTTTTCCATGGCGTCTTCCATGGAATAACCCTGACCTATCAGTATGCCTGCGCGCCTGTTGCGGCTGTGCATACTGGCGCAGGTAACAATGAGGTCTCCTATCCCCGAAAGGCCGTAAAGTGTCTTCTCGGACGCTCCCA
Organism: Lachnospiraceae bacterium; assembly: GCA_045599685.1. Taxonomy (GTDB): domain Bacteria; phylum Bacillota; class Clostridia; order Lachnospirales; family Lachnospiraceae; genus UBA3774. The sequence continues at coordinate 2,566 of JAZRWL010000075.1, read as the reverse complement.
TGGCCCTTCCGAGACGCGCTATCTCCGCCATTCCGCGAGTGATGAGCGCAGCCTTCGTATTATCGCCGTAGCCCAGGCCGTCAGCCATTCCTGCCGCGAGCGCGATAACGTTCTTGATTGAGCCGCCGAGCTCTATCCCGGTTATATCCGGGCTCGTATATACGCGGAAAACGGGGCTCATGAATATCTCCTGCAGGTATTCTGCCGTCTGTCTTGACTCGGCTCCCACCACACAGTTCGTAGGGAGGCCTCTGCTGACTTCCTCGGCATGACTGGGGCCGGAAAGCACTGCGGCTTCTGCCTGAGGGATCTCCTCCGCTATCTGTTCTCTCGGGAAAAGCAGGGTCTCCTCCTCTATTCCCTTTGCGAGATTCACGATTATCGTACCGGGCTTTACCTTCGCGGCGATAAGAGCCGCCGTACGTCTCACATATACGCTCGCGACAGCCATTACGAGTATTTCCGCGTCCGCCAGAGCCTCGTCGATATCCTTCTGATATACGATACCGTCAGGTATATCAACATCGGGAAGGTTCACATGACGCCCCGTCTGTACCAGAGAATCGATCTCCGCTCCGACTGCCGACCAGACCTTCACCTCATGTCCGTTATTCTTTAATAAAATCGATATCCCGAGGCCCCAGGTACCGGCGCCGAGAACAGTGATCCTTGACATTTTCAGTTCTCCTTTTCGCTCTTTTTATTGCCGAAAAGTTTGTTTTCATTGCCGTCGATAAGACGGCGGATATTCTTTCTGTGCTGGAAAACGGCGAGCGTCGCTATGACGATCACAAGAATATATGATTCGGTCAGGAGCTCCGGGTAAATATACTGATGCCCCGTTATGCCTATGATCACCCAGCCGACTGCAAAGGTGACCGCGAGCAGCATCGATCCGACTGAAACGTATTTCGTAATGAGGATCGACAGCACAAAGACAGGCAGACCTATGAGCGCCAGTCTCCAGTCGAGTGAAAGGATGAGCCCGCCCATCACCGCCATGCCCTTTCCTCCGCGGAAATTCATATAAAAGGGAAAATTATGTCCCAGTGTGCAGCCGAGACCCGCCCAGAGCATCCATAGGAGGTTGCTTCCGCCGTGCAGCTCCGGCACATCGTGAAAGATCAGATATGCGGTAAAGCACGCGAGCAGTGATTTTATCATATCGCCCAGCAGTACGAGCAGACCGGCTTTTTTGCCGAAGGAACGCAGAGCGTTCGTCGTGCCGGAATTGCCGCTGCCCATAGTACGGATATCTACGCCCTTCAGTCTGCTGTAGATATATGCCGTCTGAAAAAGTCCGAAGACATATCCTGTCAAAAACGAAAAGAGACGAGGGATCATTCCTTCTCCTTTCTTTCTCTGAGAATTATTTTCAGAGCCGTGCCCTTGAAACCGAAGGCCTCACGCAGCCTGTTCTCGATGTATCTCGTATATGAAAAATGCGCGAGATCGAGACTGTTTATGAATATCACAAAGGTCGGAGGCTTTACCGATACCTGCGTGATATAATACAGCCTGAGCCTCTTTCCCTTGTCTGACGGGGGCTGCTTCATCACTACGGCCTCGGCAAGTATCTCATTGAGGACGCCCGTAGGCACGCGCATGTTCTGGTTCGCGATTATCATATCTATGAATTCGTAGACCTTTCCTATACGCTGCCCCGTCTGTGCCGATATGAAGAGGATCTCCGCATAAGGTATGAACGAAAGCGTCATACGGATCTTGTTCTCGAATTCGTGTACTGTTTTGTTGTCCTTTTCGATCAGATCCCATTTATTTACAAGGATGAGTATACCCTTGCCGCGGTCATGCGCTATACCTGCGATCTTTGCATCCTGCTCTGTGACGCCTTCCTCGGCATCGATCATGAGCAGTACGACATCGGCCCGCTCCACTGCGGCCACTGCACGGATTATCGAGAATCTCTCTATATCCTCTTTTATCTTGTTCTTTCTGCGAAGACCCGCCGTATCTATGAAAACATATTCTTTTTTATTATATCTGACAGTCGTATCTATGGCATCGCGCGTAGTGCCCGCGATATCGGATACAATCACGCGCTCCTCACCGGCGAGCCTGTTTATGAGCGAGGACTTGCCGACATTGGGCTTTCCTACGATGGCTATCCTCGGCCTGTCATCCTCGACGCTCTCGCTTTCACGTACCGGAAGCAGGGCGGACACCTCGTCGAGCATGTCACCGAGGCCCAGTCTCGAGGCAGCGCTGATAGGGATGGGGTCGCCTATTCCGAGGCTGTAAAACTCATATACGTCAGCCTCCTGCTTCTGAAAGCTGTCGACCTTATTCACCACGAGAAGCACCGGCTTCGCAGAGCGCCGCAGCATATCGGCCACCTTGTAATCGGCGTCCATCAGCCCTTCCCTTGCATCTGTCATAAAAAGGATCAGATCCGCCGTGGAAATGGCGATCTCCGCCTGTGCCCTCATGCTGGAAAGAATCTGGTCGTCACTGTCCGGCTCTATGCCGCCGGTGTCGATCAGCGTAAAGCTGCGATCCAGCCACTCTATATCGGCATAGATGCGGTCTCTCGTCACGCCGGGCG
>JAZRWL010000074.1:0-6085 GCA_045599685.1 Lachnospiraceae bacterium | reverse complement strand
TTCATGAGCTCGCCCATCCAGCCCGGCGCGTCGGCGCGTACCACCGCAAGCACCGGTATTTCCCCTGAAAAGGCTGACTCTGTCGCCGAGCGGAGCTTTTCACATTCCGTTTCGAAGCGACCGAATTCATCCACGACGATGAGCCCGGCACTTTGGCCGAGATACCGGGGCGCGACCTCATCGAAGACCTCCCAACGTATCGTCCGCTCGGCGTTTTTCCAGTCTATTGCCGTATAGCCGCGACCGTCAGGCAGACCATAAAGAACGAGCTTTCTGTTCTCCGGATCCTCCCTGCTGCTGAACACCGTACGAAAACCGGCGACGCTCCCCTTATAATTCTCAAGAAAACGGGTCAGCGCAAATGATTTGCCCACTCTTTTTTCACCTGTAAGGATTATATTCATTTCTCTTTTTGCCCTTTTTCCGCATTATTCGGAATAATATTTCGCGCCGTGATATTCAAAAAGGCTCTTTAACATCGAAGTAATATTGCTCGTAGAGACCGTAGCTCCGCTCACGGCGTCCACATCAATCACATCGAGCTGGGTACCGTAGCCGCCCCAGCCCACGAAATCCTGCGGTGTCAATCCGACCAGACACTGTACAAAATTTTCATCCATATATTCCTCGGTATAATCGTGCCTGTAATAATTCGGGTTGCTGTCACCCCAGAGTCCCTGATTATTGCCGAAGGTGATCGTACGTATCGCGGCTTCATCGGCTGACGCTCTCGTATTCAGGATCTCCACATAGCATACCGAAAAATAATTTACGAGAGAATCTCTGCATGTGCAGGAAGAAAAACCGATCTGATACGAGGTAAAGGTCGAACAGCTCTGTTCAAACAGTATCACGGCCTCATAGGTCTCCGCGGTGCCTCCGGAGGCATAATGAGTATATGGGAAAGTCGCATATTTCATCACTTCCCCGTCCTCTGCCGCTGATGTATCATTCTCCGTTTCTCCGGCACCGCTCCCGGTATCTGTCCCTACGGCTGCCGTTTCAGTTCCTGCGTCCGCGCAGGCACAGAGAGAAAATACCGTGATAAGCAGCAGCACTGCCGCGACGAACCGGGAAAAATAGCCTCTATGCTCCATCATTTCACCTTCTCAAGCTTTGAAAAATCGATATAAGCGTAATCCGCGCGCCAGGTCGCATAGATATTGTGACCGCCGGCCTCCTCCGGATAGATCAGGAGCTCGAGACCGTGTGAGCCCTTGTACTCCCAGTTCGCGCCGATATTGTATAGAAGCGCCTCGTCCCAGCCCTGGAAGATCAGCAGCTGCTTCATCATCCCGGCATATCCTCCGCCGCCGCACATGAGAAAGATCGCCTTGTCCTGCGGGAAAAGCTCCTTCAATATCAGATCAGACTCGGAATAATTCGGCTCTGCCGACGCCACGGTGCCGTCCTCATTCCATACTACAGTATAAAGGCAGTCTCCGGTATAGGCGCCGTCCACCGGCAGCTCCTGCATCGTCGCCATATATGGATAGGGGACGACCTTGAAGCCCTCTATGGTATGCGTGAGATCCGCCTCGCCGCCTATCGCGCCGTATTGCGCGGGATCGAAAAGCATCCTCATATCACGGTAGGCCACATCATCACGGCCCAGCCATTCGTCGATGGTACTGATATTGATATTCGCGTCCACGCCGAACTGCGAATCCTTCGCCGTCTGCGGCGCGGGAAGCGGCTTTTCCGAAGCAGCTTCGCTCTCATTCGCGGTCTCATTCTCCTGCGGAGCAGAACAGCCCGTAAAAACGAACGCGATGCACAAGATCAATAATACTATCCTTTTCATAACAGCAATAAGCCTCCTGAAAACACTTCTCCGGATAATCGTCTCATCTGAAAAACAACCTTATCATATATCAGAATAACACATTCCGGTCGCAGCGAAAGACTTTTTATAAAAATCCTTCGCTCCTCCGGACAATAAATCGAGTAGAGGAAGTCCCCTACTCGATTATCGTCATACAAAATGTTTCAAACCGTCCGTATTATTCAGCTGCTATCTCGACTACGCACTTTGCGTAGGAGCCGCTGACAGTCTCGGTGCAGGGAGCTACCCATACGGTACCGTCCTCACCGGTCTCCTTGTCCTTTTCGATGGCAACGATGGTGTACTCGCTCGCGATCTGCTCAGCGGTAAGCTCTACCTCATAGCCGTCATTTGCAACAGCCTTTACTGCGGCAGCATTCTCGATACCACAGGCATTCAGGACGTCAGCCAGTACATAACCGGTGTAGGTAGCATCGGAGCTCTCGCCCTTGCTGTTAACAACGGTAACGGCTACCTTGAAGATGCTCAGGCCTTCAAGAGTTGCGTTCGTAACATCATTGCCGTTGACCTTGAAGGAGAAATCTCCGAAGGTGACCTTATCGGTCTTATCCTGCTTGTCGGGAACTGCTGCCTCGCCGCCTTCAGCAGCGGTGGTCTCAGTTGCTTCGGTCCCGGCTGCGCCTGCCTCGGCTACGATCTCGACGACGTTCTTTGCATAAGCCTTGCTGGAGGTCTCAGTGCAGGGAGCTACCCAGATAGTGCCGTCCTCACCGGTCTCCTTGTCCTTTTCAATGGCAACGATGGTGTACTCGCTCGCTGCCTGCTCGGCGGTGAGCTCGTTCTCATATCCGTCATTCGCAACAGCCTTAACGACAGCGGCGTTCTCGATACCGCATGCCTTCAGGACATCAGCCAGCACATAGCCGGTATAAGTGGACTGTGCGCTCTCGCCGTTGCTGTTTTCGGTGGTTACATTGACCTTGTAGATGCTCAGACCTTCGAGAGCGGCATTGTTGACCTCAGTGCCGTTGACCTGGAAGGAGAAATCCGCGAAGGTGACCTTGTCGGTCTTGTCTTCCTTTTCGGGAGCGACAGCCTCGCCACCCTCAGCGGCGGTGGTCTCGGCAGCGCCGGTCTCAGCGATATCGATCTCGGGAGCACCCTCAACGGTATTTACGAGGATGGATACGCAGCCCTTCAGATAATCGCCGGTAGTGACAGATGCGCAGGGAGCGAACCAGGGAGCTGCCTTGAACTGAGCGCCGTCGCGAACGACTGCGAGCAGGGTGGTGTCAGCCATGATATCGCCGGTGTACTCTACAGCATATCCGTCATCTGCGGTCGCCTCGAGCCATACATAGGTCTCAGCCAGTCCGGCAGCAGCGAATACATCAGCCATCCTGAAGCCGGCATATACGGTAGTGGACTCGGTGCCTGAGCTGTTCGTGCTGACAGCGGTGACCTGATACAGCGCGTAATCAGCCATCATATCATTCGTGACCTCGACACCGTTTACAGTGATCGAAAATGCGGGAACGGTGATTCCGCGGACCTCTTCGGCGACGGGAGCAGCCGCTTCGGCAGCAGTGGTCTCTTCAGCCTCAGCAGCAGTGGTCTCGGGCGCTACAGTGGTCTCAGTGGCTTCCGCAGTAGTCTCAGCTGCGACGGTGGTCTCAGCTTCGGTAGCGGCAGCGGTGGTCTCTTCTGCGACTCCACATGCTACCATGCTCAGCATCATTGCGGCCGCGAGCAGCAGCGCAAAAAGCTTTTTCATGTTCATTTTTTTCCTCCATTGTTATACATCTTTTATATCCCTTAATTGATATTCCGGTCATCCGGTCGACCGCTCCGTGTCCGCTGTCCCGTATCATTACGGACGCTTCAGACTGGCGGGCTCCATATCCTCATATCATATCAGGTTCGTTACAGCCTCGGATAGAGACATACATTGCGCTCGAATTCCTCGAGGTAGCGAAGCTTCAGTTCCGTTCCGTAAAGCTGCTGCAGACGTTCCTCCGTAAGCAGGACAGCCGGATCCTCGACCTGCACCCGTCCCTTTCCGTCAAAGAGAGCAGTCTTACCGCCGAGAAGCAGCGCCTGATTCGGATCGTGTGTCGTCACGACTACCGAAAAACCCTTCTCCGAAAGCCCCTTTATGACCCTCATTACCTTTATCTGATGTCCGAAAACCAGATGAGAGGTCGGCACATCAAAGAGGATCGCCTTCGGCCTCGCAGCGATCGCACGGGCTATGGTCACCTGCTGTCTCTCTCCGCCGGAAAGCTCCGTATAAGGACGGTCGCGCAGCTCCCCGAGACCCAGCATCTCTATCGCTTCATCCGCCTGCGCTCTTTCCGCGGCTCCGGGTCTGGCAAATAGCCCGACCGACGCCGCGCAGCCCATCAGGACGAATTCATATACCGAATAATCAAAGGTCGGCGTATGCGACTGCGGTACATATCCCACCATCCCGGCGATTTTTTTCGCCGAAAGGCCTGTAATATCACTGCCGCATAAGCTTACGTTCCCGCCCTGCGGCCTGTACAGACCCAGCATACAGCCGAAAAGCGTACTCTTGCCGCTGCCGTTGCAGCCCAATATCGTAAGTATCTCTCCGTCATCCAGCTCGAGGCTGACATTCTCCAGCACTCTGGGACCGCCCGCTCTGTAGGAAAAGGTAAGGTCTCTGATCTCGTAAATCATCGTCCCGCCTCCCTCTGACGCCAGAGCAGCCAGCAAAAGAACGGAGCTCCTATCAGTCCCGTCATGATGCTAACAGGCATCTCGGCCTCGCCTATCACGCGGGTGAGCGTATCGACCACCAGCATGAACAATCCGCCCAGCAGGATCGATACCGACATGAGCCGTTTCGAGGACGGCCCGACGAGTATCCTGCCGAAGTGCGGGACTATGAGTCCCACCCAGCTGATCGTACCCGCGACGCAGACACTTCCCGCAGTGAGCAGTGTCGAACAGAGGATCGCGAGCCCTCTTATCAGTCTGACATTCGCGCCCAGCGCACGCGCTTCATCCTCTCCCATGGACAGCACATCGATCCACCAGCCCATGAGAAGCAGCACGACGAGCGCCGGAAGCACGATAGCGACCAGGGGGATCAGATCCTTCGCCGCCACATATCCGAAATTTCCCATCGTCCAATAGGTGATAGAAGCGAGCTGTGTATCGGGATCTGCCGTATATTTCAGGAAACCGAGTACCGAAGACATCGCGGAGCCTACGATTATTCCCGAGAGAACGAGCATTATGTTCGCTCGGTTCCGCAGCAGCGCGGGGATACACATCGTGAGCCCCACAGCCACTATCCCGCCGAGGAAAGCCATGACCGAGATCCATCCGGAAGTCAGTCCCAGCAGGATGCCGACAGCCGCTCCTATCGCAGCACCGCTCGATACACCGAGGAAGTCGGGCGATACCAGCGGATTCTTAAAGATTCCCTGATATGACGCGCCTGCCGCCGAAAGCGCCGCACCCACGAGGACGCTCGCCACTATTCGTGGCAAACGGAGCCCCAGCACGACATTCTCCATCATTTCAGGGCAGCCGCTGTCTATGCCGAAGATATTGCAGAAGATGATATGCAGGCTCTCACCGGCTGTGACAGGATATTTCCCGAGGCATACCGCCAGTACCATCGCCATCGGCAGAGCCACGGCAAGCACGAGCAGTACTATGATGTTGTTTCGTTTGTTTTTTTTCAAGTTCCTGCGTCAGCTCCCATCCGGGACATCAAGGCCTGCCATCCTGAGCGGCTTCAGGTACAGCCTTTATCAGTCGAAGCTATAGCCTACATCTTCTCCGCTGAAGGTCTCTCCGAACATGAAGGTGTAATAATCCTCCACCTCCGTCTGGAGCTGCTCAGCAGAAAAATAAGAAGGATACATCTTATAAAGCATATACATAGTGCCGAGAGCGCAGCTTAAGCCCGGCAGGTCCCAGCAGTCGGTCTTCGCGGGCATCGTGAAGATGTTGCCCTCCTTCACTGCCTTTACCGCGCTCCATGCACCGTCATTCATCATGTCATTCTCGTCATAATCAAGGCCGGTAGAACCCGTGCAGAAAATGAATTCAGGATCCCACTCGAAGACCTTTTCGACGCCGGCGTTGTACCAGTTGTGATCCTCTCCCACATCGACTACACATTTACCGCCTGCCGCCTCGATCATCCAGCTCTGCAGCATATCATTACCGGCAACACGGCCGAGCTCCCCGCCCATCATCATGGCGGCGACACGTTCCTCCTCGGGGATACCGCTCACTATACCGGATATCATGTCGAAT
>JAZRWL010000073.1:0-5152 GCA_045599685.1 Lachnospiraceae bacterium | reverse complement strand
CTCATCCGTCCCGGCTCCTGTATCGGTCGGGGTCTCCACCGCAGATACCTCAGAGTCCGTCGCGTCAGGGTTCACTTCCGGTGCGGGCGCTGCCGCAGGGCTCCGGCCGACGTTCATTTCATCGGGAGCCGCCGAAATGCTCACTCTCAGGCTGATGCCGAAGCGTTCTTCAAAAAGCTTCGTGAAAAAACCCTTTATGGCAGGCTTATAGGTTTCGTTCAGCTCGTTTTCCCGGATGCGGAGCTCTATTACATTTCTTCCCGGAAAAAAGATCGCCGCTTCGGAAAAAATGATCCGGCTCATGATGCGGTCGGTCTCGCTTGCCTCGGTCACAAGACTACGCGCATAGGTATCGAATATCTCCTTTGCGCTGAGCCCCGCAGAGGCAAAGCTCAGCTTCAGGAGCACAGTCACATCCTTCGTAGAAAACAGCTGCTTTTTGATATAAGCCTGAATGACCCTGACCTCGCGGAGAGGTATCAGGGTATCACACTCACCGTAGAATATGATCCTGTCGCGTTCATGCGGCATCACGACGTTCGTGACCGATATCCGTTCTGTATATTGCCGAAGTGCCTCCGGCAGCTCAAGCGACGGAAGCACCTCCTGTAATTTCTTCGTCATATTCTTTCCCAGGCCATAAGCTCGGCCTCGAGCGCTGCCAAAAGGCCATCCTCTGGCACCTTGCGCACTATCTCGCCCTTCTTTATGAGAAGGCCGCAGTCCGTCCCTCCGGCGATCCCGATATCGGCTTCCTTTGCCTCGCCGGGGCCGTTCACCACACAGCCCATCACGGCGATATTCAGGCCCAGATCGTCATATTTTACCGCCATCTCCTCTACTTTTTCAGCCAGACCTATGAGATCTATCTGCGTCCTGCCGCAGGTCGGGCAGGATATCACACGATTTCCCGAGGCACGCAGCCCGAGACAGCCGAGGATCTTTTTCGCGGCCCGTACCTCCTCGACCGGATCACCGGTGAGGCTCACTCTGACGGTATCACCTATCCCCCTGCTGAGGATAGCGCCGATTCCCGCCGCAGATACTACGGTGCCGGAATATACTGTGCCCGCCTCGGTGATACCCACATGGAGCGGCAGCTCGGTCCTGTCGGCTATCAGCTCATGTGCCTCGATGCACATAGGCACATCGGTGGTTTTTATACTGATCACGAGCTCGTCATAGCCCATATCCCTGATGATACCGGCCTGACGCATCGCGCTCTCACATAGCCCTTCGGCTGTTACTCTGCCGTACTTTTCGAGGATATCACGGTCCAGCGAACCACTGTTTACACCGACTCTGATCGGTATCCCGCGCTCTCTGGCACAGTCCACCACGGCCTTCACTCTGTCCGCTGACCCGATATTGCCGGGATTGATGCGGATCGTGTCGGCGCCGTGCTCCATCGCCGCTATCGCGAGTCTGTAATCAAAATGGATATCCGCGACAAGCGGTATACGGATGCTCTTTTTTATTTCCGTAAGAGCCTCCGCGGCTTCCATCGTCGGTACCGTGCAGCGTATGATCTCACAGCCTGCCTCCTCGAGGCGTTTTATCTGCGCGACTGTAGCAGCCGCATCCTCGGTCCTCGTATTCGTCATGGACTGTATCGCGATCGCATTGCCGCCGCCTATCGTGACATTGCCTATATTTATTACTTTTGATCTTCTTCTTTGCATTTTTTCTCCGTGCCGGTATCAAAACCGTTCAGGCTCAGTTAAAAAGCTTTATCACGTCGCTGAATAAAATAACGACCATCAGCACCATCAGCAGCACGAAACCTACGAGATGCACTATATTTTCCTTTTCGGGCGGGACCCTTTTTCCGGTGATCGCCTCGATGATAAGGAAGACCAGTCTTCCGCCATCCAGTGCGGGCAGCGGGAACAGATTCACGAGACCGAGGTTCGTGCTGATGAGCACTGTCAGATTGAAAAGATTCATGAGCACTGTCTCAAAGCCCGAATCCTTCGTGGCCTCGATGGTATCGTCCACGACCGTAACGATGCCGAGAGGTCCGGACATATCACTGAGTCCCGCCTGACCGGTGAAAAGCATCTTCAAAGAAGCAAAGACAGACTTTGCCGCGAAGCGCACCTCATCGAAGCCCGCTGCGATCGTCTCGGCAAAGCCGCCGCTCTTGCGGTAATAAACCGCATCGAAGCCCAGCTCGTATCCCTTCGTGAGCACGGGCGTGACCTCCGCCTCATGCCGGACGCCGTTTCTCTCATATTCAAAGAGCACCGGTGAGTCATCGGCGTTATCCCTGTTTTCAAAATGCCCATACACGTCGCGCCCGGTTTTCACTTCTTCGCCGTCTATGGAAATGAGCAGATCTCCGCTCATAAGTCCGGCCTTGTCCATGGCTCCGCCGTCGCTCACCTCTGTGATGACCGCGGGTTCCTCATCGGAATAGTATCTGAAGCCGAAAAGACAGACCGAATATGAAGGATCGAAAGTGATCTCATGTTCCTCTCCGTCTCTTTCGAACACGAGTTCCACCATGCTGCCGTCCAACGGGTCTGATATGTCCTCGAGGTAAATGTCCTTTCCGATATGTATCGAGGCGCCGTTCAGTTCCTTTATCTCATCTCCGATCTGCAGGCCTGCTTTTTCGGCTCCCGAGTCGCGGGTCACATTATATACAAGAGGAGGATTGATCCCCATAACGAAGCAGATCACGGTCCCGAGTATGATCGCCGCCAAAAAATTAAACAGCGGTCCGCCGAATACGACGAGTATACGGTCCCAGACGGGCTTCTTCTGGAAGGAGGCCTCCGAGTCCGATTCTGTATCCTCGCCCTCCATCGCGCAGGAGCCTCCGAAGGGGATGGCCTTAAGAGAATACATCGTCTCACCGCGCGTGATGCTGAAAATACGGGGACCCATTCCCAAAGAAAACTCAATGACACCGATCTTTGCCTTTTTCGCGAAGATAAAATGTCCGAACTCATGTGCCAGGATCAGAAAGCCAAGCAGCAGTACAGCGACCAGAATACTCCAGATACTCAAATTTTTTACCTCAGTTATTATTTTCGAGCCGGGCGTAAACCTCGCGTTCCAGCTCCAGTATTTCGTCAAGCGACGGCGACTCAGTGACCTTTATCTCCGCCATACAGCGCTCTATCGTGCGCGTGATATCGTTGAAGCCCAGGCGATGTCCGAGAAAACGGGCGACCGCCCATTCATTGGAGGCATTGAAGACCGTGGGCATACCGCCGCCGATCCTGCCGGCCTCATATGCCAGCCCGAGAGCCGGAAAAGCCTTCATATCGGGCTCTTCGACCGCTATAGCCGTCATAGTCTTAAAATCCAGCCTCCGGCCGGGCAGGTACCGGCGCTCCGGTTAGTACAGCGCATATTGAATGGGGAGCTTCATATCGGGCGTCCCGAGCTGCGCGATCACCGCGCCGTCCTCGTATTCGACCATGGAATGGATCACGCTCTTCGGCTGCACCACTACCTCGATATCATCATATCCGACGCCAAAGAGCCAGTGAGCCTCCATGACCTCGAGCCCCTTGTTCACGAGCGTCGCGGAATCTACCGTGATCTTTTTTCCCATCGACCAGTTCGGATGCTTCAAAGCATCCTCGGGCGTAGCGCTCTCGTTCTCCTCATAGCTTCTCCCTCTGAACGGTCCTCCGGAGCAGGTGAGCAGGATACGGGAAATACGGTTCCCGCTGTTTCCCTGCAGAGCCTGAAAGATCGCGCTGTGCCCGCTGTCAATGGGCAAAAGTCTTACACGCTTCGCAGCGGCGAGCGGCATGATGATATGTCCCGCCGTGACAAGCGTTTCTTTATTGGCAAGAGCGATATCCCTTCCTGCCTCGATAGCCGCTATGACAGGCCTGATACCGATCATACCGACGATCGCCGCGAGCACCGTGTCCGCATAGGTCCCGGCCGCGCATTCGATCAACCCGTCCATTCCGGAAAGGATCTTCACCGGAAGGTCCGACACACGCGTCCGCAGATCGCGGGCGGCGGCTTCATCATAGAGACAGGCGACGGGGGTACGGAATTCACGTATCTGCCGCTCCAGAAGAGCGGCATTGCTTCCGGCTGCCAGCGCCGACACCTCTATTTCTTTGTTATATCTTATCACATCAAGGGTCTGAGTTCCGATCGAGCCCGTTGACCCCAGCAATACGAGTTTTTTCATACTATGAAAGCTGCGCGAGCAGCATAATAAGGTAATATACGATAGGAGCCGTAAAGATCACACTGTCGAAGCGGTCCAGAACACCGCCGTGTCCGGGAATGAGAGTGCCGTAATCCTTTATCTCATGGTTGCGCTTGATCGCGGAGGCAGCCAGATCGCCGATCTGCGAAATAGCCGCGCCGACCGCGCAAAGGATCGCTACGCCGAGTACCGGATTACCCAGAATCATCATCTGATCCCTGAAGATCAGCGCATAGATCACACCGAATAGAGCAGACCCGGCTATACCGCCTATCGCACCCTCGATGGATTTTTTCGGGCTCAGTACAGGAGCGAGCTTGTGCTTTCCGATGAGCATTCCCACGCAATAGGCCGATACATCACAGCCCCAGGAGCAAAGAAAAATCAGCCACACGAGATAAGCGCCACCCGGCAGCTCTCTGGTCTGATAAATAAACGAAAGCATGACGGCCACATATACCAGTCCGAAAAACGCCGCTATGACCTGACTGTCTTTAAATTTTGGGAAGGTCAGCACGTATACGGCGAGCAGTACCACGAGTCCGAAAAGTATACAGGCGAGGCTCCATCCGGCTTCTTCAAAATATATGAGTGTCAAGTATACGGCCGCGACAAGATAGGCAGCGTACGCCAGTCCCGTCCTGTGAATTCCCTGTACCCGATAAAACTCCATCATTCCGATGAACGTAATGAGGCCGAGCAGTAAAAACAGCGGCAGCCCGCCGAAGACCATAAAAGTCACGAGCACCGCAGTAAGCACTATGCTGCTTTTTAATCTGGTCCAGAACATTATCTACCTCCGAAGCGTCTGCTGCGCCTGTTGTATTCCTCGATGGCCTCCGTGAGTTCTTCCTTATGAAAGTCGGGCCAGTAGGTATCGCAGAAGTAAAATTCCGTATACGCGAGCTCCCAGAGCAGGAAATTCGATATACGCTTTTCTCCGCCGGTACGTATCAGAAGATC
>JAZRWL010000072.1:0-3460 GCA_045599685.1 Lachnospiraceae bacterium | reverse complement strand
AGGGCCGTATCATCGGCCGCGAAGGACGCAATATCCGCACGCTTGAGACCATGACGGGCGTTGAGCTCATCGTCGATGATACACCGGATGCGGTCATTCTTACGGGCTTTGATCCCATGCGCAGAGAGATTGCGAAGATCGCCCTTGAAAAGCTCATCGTCGACGGGCGCATACATCCGGCCCGTATTGAGGAGATGGTAGAAAAGGCGACGAAGGAAGTCGAAGCCATGATAAAGGAAAAGGGCGAAAACGCTACTCTCGAATGCGGCGTTCACGGCCTGCACCCCGAGCTCGTAAGGCTTCTCGGAAAGATGCATTTCCGCACCAGCTTCGGCCAGAATACCCTGAAGCACAGCATAGAGGTCTCGAGACTGTCGGGAGTTCTCGCCGGAGAGCTCGGACTGGACGTAAGAGTCGCGAAGAGAGCAGGCCTGCTGCATGATATCGGCAAGAGCCTCGATCATGAGATAGAAGGCTCGCATATCCAGATCGGCTCCGATATATGCAAGAGGTACAAGGAGTCCGCGACCGTCATCAATGCGGTCGAGTCACATCACGGAGATGTTGAGCCCACCAGTCTTATCAGCTGCATCGTTCAGGCGGCTGACGCCATATCTGCTGCAAGACCGGGTGCCCGCAGAGAGACCCTTGAGACATATACCACCAGACTCAAGCAGCTTGAGGAGATCACGAATGACTTCAGCGGAGTTGATAAATCCTATGCGATCCAGGCCGGACGCGAGGTTCGCATAATGGTCATTCCCGAGCAGGTAAGTGACGATGAAATGGTCATAATGGCTCACGATATCGCTGCCCGTATAGAGAATGAGCTGGATTATCCCGGTCAGATAAAGGTCAATGTCATCAGGGAAAGCCGCGTTTCGGACGTGGCAAAATGATCCCGAAAGCCGCTGCAGAGCAATCTGCGGCGGCTTTTATTAATGCCCGGCATCTGTCTTTCCGACATCGGGTATAGAATACCCGTACGCGGGTTTTCACAAAATAACCATAAATATACAACATTTAGAACATATTCAAACGATATTATCATATCAGTCAGGAGGTGAAAGATATGAATGATATTTATGAAAATGACAATTCGGGCTTTTCTACGGCAAGCGTCGGCTCCGAAAGTCTGACTGATAATATTGACAGAACGGAGCAGGCTCCGGCGCCTGCTGAGGCCGCTCAGGGTATAATAGCGGAGCAGCCCGATCCGGTGCAGGATCCCCGGTATACAGTTCCGGTACAGCAGGTCCGGGGCAGCGGGTATTATTACGGTATGACCGGATACGCGGGTGAGGGCTACGGACAGGGGCAGGATGCCGGGAATTATTCGTATTCGGGTGCCACGCAGGGCAGAGCTTACGGTGATCCCTATATCGGCAGTAATAATTACGGAGCATATAACTTCAACACACAGGCAGGCGGCAGTCAGGGCTACGCCCGGAGTGTGAGTGATGTGCAGCTCGCCGCTTCGTCGGGCAACGGAAAGGATAATGAAGCGAAGCCTCCGAAAAAGAAAGGAAAGGGCAGGCACATCCTTGCGATCGGGATTGTGCTCGTGCTGGTCTTTCTGTCTGCAGGCGGCGGCTATCTCGCAGCGCGGAGTATCTACAGTGACAGTGACAGTACGTCGTTTTCCAGAGATGATATGTCGGATGATCGGTCGGCGGAAGAGACGCGGGCTGACGGCAAAAAGGACGCAGCCGCCGATAAGGAAAAGACAGGCGGATCACAGAATGAATGGAAGCTCGGGACGAAGGAGCCTGTCGCCCCGACCGGCAGAGGCATCACGATGGATGTATCAGGCGTCGCCGAGATCGCCCTTCCCTCGATAGTCGCGATCACCACGACTTCTGTACAGGAGATACAGAATGTATTCTCCATGTGGGGATATTACGGCGGCGGCAATACCTACGAGGTCCAGAGCGCAGGCTCGGGCATCATAGTAGGCCAATCCGAAACCGACCTTCTGATAGCGACGAATTATCACGTGATAGAGAATGCCGAGTCGCTCTCTGTCAGCTTCTGCGATGACAACGTATATGACGCCACTGTAAAGGGCGGAGATTCAGGAGTGGATATCGCTCTCGTACACGTGAGCCTTGACGACCTTTCCGATGAGACGAAGGCGAGTATCGCCGCGGTAAGCATCGGTTCCTCGGCCGATCTAAAGATCGGCGAGCAAGTCGTCGCTATAGGAAACGCCCTCGGAAAGGGGCAGTCCGTAACTACGGGCATCGTCAGTGCGCTCGAAAGGACGAACAGTACCAGCACGGCCACACTGCTTCAGACGGATGCCGCGATTAACCCCGGCAATTCCGGAGGCGCTCTGCTCAATATGAACGGTGAGCTGATAGGTGTGAATAATTCAAAATATTCCGAGACTGATGTAGAGGGTACCGGATACGCGATACCGATCGATACCGTAGCCCCCATCCTCGAAAGGATAGAAAACAAGGTGCAGCGCAGCGCCGTATCTGACGATCAGGCGAGCTATATCGGCATCCGCGGTCAGGATGTGGATTCCTATGTGCAGGCACTTTACGGCATGCCGAAGGGGGTATATATCACCGAGGTCATAGACGGCGGCCCCTTCGCGAAGGCGGGGATCCCTGCAGGCGGGGTGCTGACCTATTTCGACGATGAAAGCGTTACCTCCATGGACGGGCTGAAAGAGCTCCTCTCATATTATGCATCCGGTGAGACCGTTAATGTCACGGTGCAGGTGCTCGAGAACAACGTATATACCGCACATGATTATGAGATCGTCCTCGGCAGCGCAAAGGACGCTCCTCCGACGAACAACCAGAGCCAGTATCCCTACGGTTACGGCAATAGCGGCGGCTACGGCAATAACAACATCAACTGACCTGCCGTTCGCGGCATATTGCGCATTCCTTCCGGCCGTGGTATATTATTCCCCGGTCGGAAGGGCGTTATGAGACTGAATACTACCTGCTACACAGTAAAAAATACCAGGATACCCCGAGACCTGTCCGGATACCGGATAGGTCTTTTGAGTGATATGCACAATTGTGAGCACGGATGCTTTAACGGCGATCTCATAGAGCGCGTCCGTTCCGAAGCCCCCGACGTACTGCTCGTGCCCGGTGACGCGGTAATGAGACCCGGCGGGAAAAAGGGCCTCACTGCGGAATATGAGCATATGATCCCGCTTTTTGCAGAGCTCTCGGCACTTTGTCCGGTCATTTTTTCCGATGGCAATCACGAGGCAAGACTGGATCGTGCGAATAAGGGCGCGGGATATTATCTGTCGTTCCAAAAATCCCTGAAGCGCGTCGGTGTTACGGTGCTCAATAACAGATCGCTTTATGTCAAAAAAAGACAGCTGCGTTTTACGGGACTCGATCTGCCCGTGGAGTATTACCGTGCGGGTATCTCGCAGGTGACGCCCGCGTATCTTGAGGGGCTCCTGGGCAAAAGCGACAGGGAT
>JAZRWL010000071.1:0-4026 GCA_045599685.1 Lachnospiraceae bacterium | reverse complement strand
TTTCCATTCCGTAATGATCCTCGTCAAGGATCTCCTTCGCACGGATTATATCCTCGCTCTCAGGCTCCGTCCTGTCCCAGGGGAGCTCCAGGAGCGTCTCTATGTAGGTCCTGCTGACCGTACCCTCCTGACTGCCGGAGGGCATCATCGAAAAGCGTCTGATCTCCTTGCGCAGCCTTGACTTCACTTCATCGGAAGCCTGCAGCGCGTCGCACTGCTGCTCGAACGCCGCCGCGTCAGACTCCTCGTCCTCGCCCAGGGCCTCCTTTATGGTACGCATCTGCTCACGCAGATAGTATTCACGCTGATTCGTATCAAGATGCTCCTTGACCTTCGCGTTGATATCGTTTTTTACCGCGTTGATGCTGATCTCCTCATGGAGCATACGCAGGAGCATTTTTGCGCGGAGATAAACCGAGGAAGTATCCAGGATGGTCTGACGGTTTTCCACCGGCAGGCTGAGTCTGATCGAAGCCTGCTCGATCAGCGCGGGAAGTGAATCGGCGGCGCGAAGATGCCTGACCAGCGATTCCCCGACACCCGGCAGCTCGGCGGCATAGGCCTCGATGGCCTCTGCTATGGAACGGCTGAGAGCCATGGCCTCATTCTGGTCGGTCACATCGTTTACGAAAGGAGCCTCATCGGCCTCTGCCTCCAGGTAGCTGTCATTGGGCAGAAGAGAGATGAGTTCGGACCGTTCCAGACCTTCGACGAGCGCACGTATCAGACTGTTCGGCAACCTGATCAGCTGCCTGATCTCACAGACTGTTCCGAAGGCCGCGAGGTCATCGAATGCGGGCTCTTCTATGGTCTCATCCTTCTGGCAGACGAGAAAGAGCTTCTGATCCGTCACCATGGCATGCTCGACCGCCGCAACGGATTTTGCACGTTTTATGTCAAAATGCAGCATCATATGCGGCATTACAACGATATTTCGAAGCGCAACTAAGGGTATTCTCATATATATCTCCGGTTTTACTTATTGGATCAAGTGCTGTTTATTAATGCGGACAAGGCCGCCGCATCACCGCGGCAGCCCCTGTCATATTGTCACACATTAATTATGCCTTTTCCGGCTTTTTTTTCTTTGAAGCGGCCTCTTCCGTGCGGAGCTTTACCTCCGGGGCAGCCACACCTCTGATCACTTCGGCAGTCACCCTGCACTCACCCACATCCTCTCTGGACGGAAGCTCAAACATGGTGTCTGTCAGTGCCTTTTCTATAATGGACTTCAGTCCGCGGGCTCCGATTTTCCTCTCAAAGGCCTCATGTGCGATCTCCGACACAGCCTCATCGGAAAAAGAGAGCTTCACGCCGTCCATGTCAAAGATCTTCTGATACTGCTTTACCAGAGCATTCTTCGGCTCGGTAAGGATCCTGCAAAGCGCCGCCTCGTCAAGAAGATCCAGCGATACAGATACCGGGACACGGCCGACGAATTCGGGTATGAGACCAAACTTTACGAGATCCTGAGGCAGCACCTGCCTGAGCAGCTCGCCTATCTCAATGTCCTGTTTGTCACGCACCTCGGCGTTGAAGCCGATCGAATTCGCTCCGATACGGTTCTCGATGATCTTTTCGAGACCGTCGAAGGCTCCTCCGCAGATGAACAGGATATCGGAAGTATTGATCTGATACATCTCCTGCTGGGGATGCTTGCGTCCGCCCTGAGGCGGTACACTGGCATCGGTGCCCTCGATTATCTTTAACAGTGCCTGCTGTACGCCCTCTCCGGAAACGTCTCTCGTGATCGATACATTCTCGGACTTTTTCGTGATCTTGTCGATCTCATCGATATACACTATGCCTTTTTCGGCTCGCTTGATATCATAATCAGCTGCCTGAATGAGCTTCAGAAGAATATTCTCGACATCCTCGCCCACATATCCCGCCTCGGTCAGCGTAGTCGCGTCCGCGATGGCAAATGGCACATCGAGGAATCTTGCAATCGTCTGTGCGAGATATGTCTTTCCGGAACCGGTAGGACCGATCATCAGGATATTGCTCTTTGTGAGCTCTACATCCCCGGCATCCTTTTTCCCGGCCGCCACTCTCTTATAATGATTGTAAACGGCTACCGCGAGAACCTTCTTCGCGTCCTCCTGACCGACCACGTATTTGTCAAGAAAGTTCTTTATCTCTCGCGGTTTTTTCAGGACAAAGCCGGGATCCTCAGGCTCATTGCCGGTCTCTCCGTAGCGAAATTCCTCGTCTATGGTCTCGGCGCAGAGTTCTACGCACTCGTCGCAGATATAGACGCCTTCATATATACCGCCGATGAGCTTCCTCACCTGATACTGGGACCTGCCGCAGAAGGCACAGGTATAGTTGTCTTTTATATCCTTTCCCATATATACCCTCAGCGATTCGTGATCACCTGATCTATCAGGCCGTAGGCCTTTGCCTCCTCGGGATCCATGTAATTGTCTCTTTCGGTATCGACCTCGATGACCTCAAGGGGCTTTCCGGTATTTTCCGCCAGTATGCGGTTCAGCTTTTTCCTGATCTTCAGAATCTGCTCAGCTACGATACTGATCTCTGTGGCCTGACCCTGAGCTCCGCCGCTGGGCTGGTGTATCATGATCTCGGCGTTCGGAAGAGCGAAACGCTTGCCTTTCGTTCCTCCGGCGAGCAGGAAGGCTCCCATGCTGGCTGCCATGCCGATGCAGATCGTGGAAACATCACACTTTATATACTGCATCGTGTCATAGATCGCCATTCCGGCTGTGACCGAACCGCCGGGGCTGTTGATATACAGCTGGATATCCTTTCCCGGATCCTCCGATTCGAGGAAAAGCAGCTGAGCTACGACAAGACTGGCAGTCACCCCATTCACTTCCTCGCCGAGGAAGATGATGCGCTCCTTCAGCAGGCGGGAATAAATATCGTATGACCGTTCCCCGCGGCTCGTCGACTCTATGACATAAGGTACCAGACTCATATTTTCTCCTTTTTATTTTGCGTTTGCTACGAGCAGCTCGAGAGCCTTCTTCGTCTCGACATTGCTCTTTAACTCGGCGACCTGATCCTCGCTCAGGACGGACTTCATCTTCTCGAGATCAAGGCCGTAGTTCTCACCCATCCTCACCATCTCAGCCTCGACATCTGCATCATCCGCCACGATATTCTCAGCCTTGACAATGGCCTCGAGTACGAGACGTGACTTGATGCTCTTCAGAGAAGCTTCCTTCTGATTCTCGATCATCTGCTCCTCGGTCATGCCGATGAACTGCATATACTGCTGCATATCAAGACCCTGAGCCTCAAGTCTCTGTGCGAAATCCTGCATGGAGATGCGGGCCTCGGAATTAACCATGATCTCCGGGATATCCATCTCGGCGTTCTCGACTGCCTTCTCGAGGAGAGCGTTCTCCTTTTTCTGCTTCGCCATGTCTTCCTTTGCTGCGAAGAGCTTTTTCTTCACATCCTCCTTGTACTCGGCGAAGGTCTCAAAATCGGATACCTCTGAAGCGAACTCGTCATCGAGCTCGGGGAGCTGTCTTTCCTTGATGGACTTGATGGTGCAGGTGAATACCGCGGGCTTTCCGGCCAGATTCTCAGCCTGATACTTCTCGGGGAAAGTGACATTGATATCCTTCGTCTCTCCGACGTTCATTCCGACGAGCTGCTCTTCAAAGCCATCGATGAAGGAATGGGAGCCGATGGTGAGCGGATAATCCTCTGCCTTGCCGCCCTCAAACTCGACACCGTCCACCTTGCCGCAAAAATCGAGAGTGATCATATCATCATTCTGAACGGGACGGCCCTCGACAGGGTTGATCGTGGAATTCTTCTCCTGCTCCTTCTTGAGCTCGGCGGCGATATCATCCTCGGTGACCTCTACGGTCTCAGACTCGACCTCGAGTCCCTTGTACTCGCCCAGGACGACCTCGGGCTTCTTTGCCACTGTCGCGACGAATACTACGGGCTGGCCGCTTGCCAGATCGCCGTAATCGATGTCGGGATAAGAAGCGACCTTTATGTCATGCTCCTTCTCGATCTCCTCTACCGCTGCCTGATAAGCCT
>JAZRWL010000070.1:0-10136 GCA_045599685.1 Lachnospiraceae bacterium | reverse complement strand
AACGCTGGAAACGGGGGTTGACGATGACCGAACGGTCGATGAAGCGAAGCATCGGGCCTTTTTTCATCGCAGTCTGGATAGCATAAGGCTCGGTGAACGTATCGTCAGCGGGGCAGCCCTCGAATACTATCGCGATATCGGCCTCGACCTTTTCGGCAGCTACCTTCGCGCCCCTGCAGCCCACCTCTTCCTGAGTGGAGAAAACGCCGAGCACATCGACATTCAGCTGCTCGCCCTTCAGCCTGTTCATAGTCTCGATTATGGCTGCCGCTCCTATCCTGTCATCAAAAGCCTTGCCGAAGATAACACCGTTCTCCTCGTCATATTCCGTGCTGATATCCGGCACGATGGGCTCTCCAATGCGGATCTTGTACTTATTCACGGTCTCATCATAGGAGGTGGAGCCCACATCCACGATAAGGCTGCTGATGTCGGGGACACCGCCGGCTGCCTTTTCCGCAACTGACATGAAGTGCGGGGGCTTTGAAGCGATGATACCGGGGATGTATCTGCCGTCGGCGGTACGCACTCTGACCTTGTTTGAGATAAGGCTGTTTGCGCTGAAACCGCCGAGCTCCACTATCCTCAGCATGCCGTTCGGCTTGATCGAATGGACCATGAGGCCGACCTCATCGGTATGTCCGTCCAGCACGAAAAGCGGCTTCTTGCCGGTATTTCCCTGCCTCTGCAGATAATAATTTAGCACATGATCACGTTTTCCCTCTCCCAGACCGGCAGTGTATTTTTTCACTACCTCCAGGACCTCTTCCTCGTATCCGGAGGGACCGAAGGCCTCGGTCAGCTCCCTGATCATCTCGATGCATTTTTCACTCATGGAAACTCCTTTCGCCTGTGTTTTTTCGGGGCGTCCGATGCAGCAGCCGCCCGGGTATTATTTTCAGTTATTTTTCGTGAACAAGCTTTCCGCTCATATGCTCGGGAATGAGCTCCAGCGCATAGGCGTGCGGCATGTCCTCCGCAAGCATTTTTCTGACCTCATCGGCACACTCCAACGGATAATACTTTCCGGCGATAAGGCCCACCATCCTCGCGATCTCACCGCTGTCCTCTACTATCCTCATACGCCCGAACACTATGACACTGCGTACATAATAGGCCCAGTCATCCTTTTTCGTGCCGCCGTCATATACGCAGAACGAGACCTTTTCATCAGACCTTATCGCATCAATCTTATGGCCTTCCTTCGCTCCGTGGAAATAGAAATGACCAGTGACCTCGTCATAGTAAAAATTCATCGGCACTGCGTAAGGGTAACCTCCGTCGCCGTGCAAAGCGAGAACACCGCGCATCCCGGTTTTCAGTACGCTTACACACTCCGCATTATCAAGCTCCTGCTTTTTCCTTCGCAGACTTCTGAAAGAAAAACCTTCCGTCATCACAGCTCCTTTCTTGTTGCGTTATCCTCATACTGCCTCGTGAAAAGCTCG
Organism: Lachnospiraceae bacterium; assembly: GCA_045599685.1. Classification (GTDB taxonomy): domain Bacteria; phylum Bacillota; class Clostridia; order Lachnospirales; family Lachnospiraceae; genus UBA3774. The sequence goes on along the minus strand of JAZRWL010000070.1, from coordinate 8,688 downwards.
TAATAGTAACCCTTTTTCGACATGAGCTCGTCATGCCGTCCGCTTTCGATGATCTTGCCGTCCAGAACGACAAGGATCACATCGGCGTCCACCACTGTCGATAGCCTGTGCGCTATCATAAAGGAGGTCCTCCCGGCTGTCACCGTTCTTATCGCCTCCTGTATGGCCTTTTCGGTCACAGTGTCGATCGAGCTCGTAGCCTCGTCCAGCACGAGGATAGCGGGATCCGTAAGTATCGCTCTCGCAAAACTCAGCAGCTGTTTTTCACCGGTAGAGAGCAGGTCGCCGCCCTCTCCAACATCAGCCGAGAGTCCCGCGTACAGCGCGTCCTCATCGCTTATATCGCCCTTGTCTGACGAAAGCGCTCTGCCGAGCTTCGTCACGACCTTGTCCGCGCTCACGAGCTCCAAAGCCTTTCTTATCTCGTCATCCGAGGCATCGGGCTTACCGTATTTCAGATTTTCACGCACTGAGCCCGAGAAAAGATGCGGCGTCTGCAGCACATATCCGATATTGCTGTGCTGCCACAGCTGGGAACGCTCTCTCACGTCACGGCCGTCTATCAGTATCCGTCCCTCCGTGGGCTCATAGAAACGGCAGACAAGATTGACGAGCGTCGATTTCCCGGCGCCGGTCTCACCCACTATCGCGACATTGGTTCCGTTCGGCACCTTCAGATTAAAGTGCTCCAGTATCATTTCCTCACCGTCGGGATACCTGAAAGAGACATCGCAAAACTCGATATTACCCTCCAGCGGCTCAAAATTCTCCGTCTTCGGTGAAAATGTATCTCCGTATTTTTCTATGACCTCAGGCGTATCGACTACGTCCGACTCCGTATCGAGTATCCTCATCACTCGCTCGATATTGACCTGCACATCGATAAGAGAAGTGATGCTCGCCACGAGATTCTGTATGGATTCCATCATGCTGAGCGCATAGGACATGAAGACTGACAACGTTCCCACGAGCATGATGTTCTCAGTCGTTAGTCTTCCCCCCGCGTACAGTACGATGCAAAGAGCGATATTCGCCATCAGCATGATAAGGGAATGGAACAGCGAGCTCATATGAGTGGTATTGACGGCGGTCTTTTTCATCGTGCCCGTCTCCTTCTCAAAATCCGCCTGCACGACATCCTCGACGACGAGCGTCTTCACCTGTCTGGCACCCGTGATGCCCTCATTGAAGCTGCCGGTGATACGCGAATTGATCTCGCGCACCTTCCTGTGCAGCACCACGAGCCTGCGCTGAAAAAACACGACTATCACACACATTACCGGCACAAGGATCAGCAGATAGAGCCCCAGCTTCGGAGACATGATGAACATCGATATGAAGATGAAAAGGACATAGGAGCCGCTCCATACCATATCCATGAGATTCCAGCTGATGAACACTCCTATGTGATCCGTATCGCTCAGGATACGCGAATGCACGTATCCGACGTTGTTCGTATTAAAGAAGGCAAAGGACAGCGTCTGCACATGATTGAAGACAGCCCTCTTCATATCCCGTCCCACACGCAGCTCGACCTTTGAGCAGCAATAGGTGGAAACATAGTTCATCAATGCCTGCAGTACGATAGTGAGTACGTAGAAAATAATGAAGGGGACGAGCGTATCCGTCGTGCCCTCTCCCACGAAGTGATCAAGCGCGTACTTGTTGAACAGCGGTCTCAGCGTGTCCACGACGCTCGTGAGGATACCGACGCTCACCATGAATATTACAGTGTTTTTGTACTTTTTTAAGAACGGCAGAAGCCTTGGGATCCCCATGTAAGGGAGGCTCCTGTGTTCGGGCTCAGGCTTGTTATTCCTTCTCATCTCGCGCCCCCCTCTTCCTTCAGGCCGTCCGCCTGTATCTCACAGATGCGGCTGTATATACCGCCCGTAGCCTTGAGCTCATCATGAGTGCCCATTTCGGCCACGCGGCCGTCATTGATCACGACTATCTGATCAGCCTGCATCAGAGTAGTGATGCGGTGAGAAATGATGATCATCGTGGAATCCTTCGCATTTTCAAGAAGCGCCTTCCTGATCTTCGCATCGGTCTCGGTATCGACCGCCGAAAGCGAGTCGTCGAAGATTTTTATCGGAGTCTCACGTATCACCATCTGCGCGATACTCGTACGCTGTTTCTGCCCACCGGAGAGAGTCACGCCCCTCTCGCCTACGAAGGTATCATATCCTTTGGCGAAGCGCTCCGCCGTCTCCTCGAGACTGGCGATGCCGCTCGCCCTCTTTATCTGTGACATATCGGCACCGTGTCTGGCTATTCCGATATTCTCGGCGAGAGTGCGAGAAAACAGGAACGGCTCCTGAAGAGCGAGCCCTACATTGCGGCGCAGGTGCTCTTTTTTTATTCCGGCGATATCCACACCGCCTATTGTGATCCTTCCGTTTCCCTCTTCGAGAGGATACAGTCCGGTAAGAAGGTACATGAGCGTGGATTTTCCGGAGCCTGTCCCGCCCAGTATGCCCACGGTAGTACCGCTCTTTACTGTAAAGGAAAGATGGCTCAGCACAGGAGCGGTATCGCCGGGATATGTGAAGGAAACATCGTCGAATACGATATCGCCGTCCATAGGCGGCTCCGAGGCGTCCGCGCGATCCTCCTCCACGGGAGTATTCATTATCTCACGCACACGGTCGATGGAAACTCCAGCCTTGCTCATCTCGGAAATGACCCTGCCGAGGCTCCTTACGGGCCAGGCCAGCATCGTATTATAGGAAATGAAAGCGATATACTCACCGGTAGACATTTCGCCGCGCACGGCATAGACCGCGCCCAGCGCCACCACTATCACTATCTGTATTCCCTCTATGATGTCGCCGCTCGACCAGAAGGCACTCAGAAACTTGCTGAGCTTCAGGAATTCATTCGTAGAGATCTCGGACTGCTTCTCGAATTTTTCACGCTCGGTGCGCTCTCTGCCGAAGGCACGCACCACACGCACACCGGTAAGATTTTCCTGCGTGATCGCACTCATCACGCCTTCCTCTTCATCGGCCTTGCGGAACTGAGCGGATATCTTCTTGCGGAAAAATGCCGAATAAGTGATTATGATTGGGATCGAGAGTGCGGGCACTATCGTGAGTTTCGGAGAGATGCGCAGCATGAAAATGAGACTCAACAGTATCAGTATCATCACACGCACGAGGTTCGTGAGCTGCTCGGACAGAAAACGCTTGATCGTATCCACATCCTGAGTGCAGCGCTGTATGATGTCACCGGTATGGGTCGCCTGCTGCCAGGAATTCGGCAGGTGCTCAATCTGATAGAATAGCCCGTTCCTGATGGATTCCACGAAGGTCTCCGCGCCCTTGCTGTTATATAACCTGAAAAGATATCTGAAAAACGCGCTGAGTATCGCGAGCCCGACTATGATGAGGGCGACCGAAAGCAGCCTTTCGGTCACAGTGCCGATGCCGCAGATACTGTCGAGAATATCCCCTATCATGCCGGCGTCTGTTGAAGGACCGCCTCCTATGACACTGTCCACTGTGAAGCTAATCACCTTCGGTCTGATGAGCTCGAAAAGCGACGAAAGTATGCCTGCCGAAACACAGATCGCGAACAGACCCTTCGAACCCTTCAGAAAATGAAGGAGCATATTTAATTTTGTGTCAAATCTTTCTTTCCCCATATTGAACTGCACCGAAATATGCTAAAATATCGTTGTCAGAGGGCGGGCGAAGCAATCTGACATATTTGAACAGTTTATCACATTCGCCTTATAAAGACAATATTTCCACTCTACGGAGTACGACTTATGGAACCGATACAAAGCATCTCAGATACCTGCAGGCAGGCGGAGGAAAGCCTGCGTAAAAAATACAAGCGTCCCATACTGAGCAGATTTTTGAAGGCATTGAAGGATTACGAGCTGATAAAGCCGGGTGACCGCGTGGCAGTGTGCATCTCCGGCGGCAAGGATTCCATGCTGATGGCTAAGCTCTTCCAGGAGGTACTGCGCTACAGCGAGGTGGATTTCGAGGCCGAATATCTCGTTATGGATCCCGGATATAACGAGGCAAACCGTCTGAAGATCGAGCAGAATGCCCGTCTGCTGAATGTCCCGATCACGATCAGACAGACCGGCATCTTTGACTCGGTATTCAATATAGAAAAATCGCCCTGCTATGTCTGTGCGCGCATGCGCCGCGGCTATCTCTACCGCTTCGCGCAGGAAGCCGGCTGCAACAAGATCGCGCTCGGCCACCACTATGACGATGTGATAGAGACCGTTCTCATGGGAATGCTCTACGGGGGCCAGATAAAAGGCATGATGCCGAAGCTCAAAAGCACGAATTTTCCCGGGATGGAGCTCATCAGGCCCCTGTATCTCGTCCGGGAGGACGATATCAAGTCCTGGCGCGATCATAACGGCCTCGAATTCATCCGCTGCGCCTGCAAATTCACCGAAGCCGCCTCTGCTGCCGGAGCGGAGGAAAATCCTTCAAAGCGTATAGAAATAAAGGAGCTCATCCGCTCTCTGAAGCGGACGAACCCCGATGTGGAAAAATGCATATTCAGCAGCATGGAAAATGTCAATATCGACACTGTGCTCGCTTATAAGGAAAACGGCATCCGTCACAGCTTCCTGGACGAATACGACGAGCCGCAGGACTGAGGCGGCGTCACACCTCGATCTTGAAATAATCTATGGCGAACTTTCTGAAATTCCTCGCCATTTCCGTCAGATGCTTTTCACGCTTGAAGCAGATCATCATACGGCGGTTGAATTTCTGGTTCATTATTATCAGCGTGCGGATATTGGAGTCGTTTTTATACATATCCAGACAGCTTTCAGGAATGAAGCCAACCGCTATACCCGATGAGATCATCTGCCTGTGCATCAGGCGACTGTCGGAATAGGATTCCGTACCGATATTGACCGCGAGCGCTTGACATATCTCCAGGGGATATTCAAAGCCGTTATGCGCGTGCCTTAAAAATACGAAATCCCTGCCGTTCAGATCTGCGAGCGAAGCAGACGTCTTGCTTGAAAGCTCATCCTCGGAATTCACTGCAAGGAAATATCTCTCCTTATAGAAGGGGTACCCCGAAAACTTGCTGTACTTATTGATCTCAGGGTAAACCATGACGTCAAAATCGTTGATGTCCGGATGTTCCTCTGTCTCGATAGAACAGCTCAGGTCATATGACACTTCGGAATAAAGTTTTTTGAATGCCGACATGCAGCCGAAAAGCTTCCCGCTGCCGCCCTCGATGCCTATCTTTACGGTGTTATTACGGCCTCCGGCTTCGATGTTCAGCTCCTGATATATGGCATCAAGCTCGCCGACCATCTTTTTGCTGCTGTCCAGAAAACGTTCTCCCGCCTGATTGAGCAAGATATTCTTGCCGTTCCTTGTAAACAGCTCGACACCCAACTCCTTTTCCAGAGCCGAAATATTTTTAGAAAGGGACGACTGCGAAACATGCAGCAGATCCGAGGCTTTCGATACGTTCTCAAGCTGTGCGATCGTAATGAAAAAACGAAGTTGTGATATATTCATACGTTTATTTTAATATGTGTTGCGTCATTGGACAATGCTTATTTTATGTCATTTATTCCAAAAAGTCATAACAAAGGGCCGAAACCGGCTTTTTACGCGTCCGGGCCTTATTGACACAAAACACGCTTATCAATAACATAGTATTGTAATTTGAAGATGTTGTAATTGCGGTTCCGACCTGTCGCTTCGTATTTGATCGCGTACCTCACTATCTAAACGGCGGTACGGAGTGATCACCGCAAGAACAAGCACTTATACCCATCAGGCTGCAGTGGATCGCCGTTTCCGCTGCAGCTGCTCTTTTTCACGGCAGTCGCGCTTTTTCATAACGATTCCTCACCTTTTATGATATAATTCCGATAGTTCTGATATCCGAAAGGAGCACGATATGGACTTTACAAACGAGCAATACCAGAGATACAGCAGGCATTTTGTACTGAACGAGATAGGAACCTCGGGCCAAAAGCTCCTGTCCTCCTCCTCCGTACTCGTGATCGGAGCCGGTGCACTCGGCTCTGCCGCGCTCCTCTATCTCGCCGCAGCGGGAATAGGGACCATCGGCATCGCGGATTATGACAGAGTCGATATCTCGAATCTCCAGCGTCAGATAATACACAGCACCGCTTCCATAGGTGTGTACAAGGCCGAAAGCGCCGCTCGTACCATCGCAGCCCTCAATCCCGACGTAAAAACGATCATAAATAATATGCGCGTTTCACCAGACAACATCAATGAGCTGATATCGGACTACGACATGATAATAGACGCTTCGGATAATTTTGAGACGAAGCTGCTGATAAACGACGCCTGCGTCATAAACAAAAAACCGTTCGTACACGGCGGCGTGGTCCGTTTAGAAGGACAGGTCATGACTTACGTTCCCGGAGAAGGACCGTGCTTCCGCTGCGTGATCGGTGAAGCCCCTCCCCGCGATCAGATCGTGAACTGCGCACAGGCAGGAGTGCTCGGCTCTGTTACCGGCATTCTCGGAAGCATACAGGCTACCGAGGCAGTCAAATATATCATCGGAAAAGGCGAGCTGCTCACCGGCAGACTGCTCGCGATCGACGCGCTCAGCATGACCTTCAGCGAATTTCCGATGGCCGAGCCCAATCCATCCTGCAGAGTATGCGGCGCTAATGCCGATATCAGGGACGTCGCCGCGTCAGCAAAGGAGTATGAGGAAAAATTCTCCGAAGGTGTTAATTAAAATCATCCGAGTATATAAATGTCCCTTGTCAGAGACCGCTTTCGCTTTTGTCCTCAAGCAGCGGTACTAAATTTGCACCGCGCAGAGCCTGTGTTCGTTAAGTACCGGCGCTGCGGAGTCTCTGACAGAGGACATTTATATGGCTCGATATTGCATACTAAAATACCACCGTCCGGAAATATCCGTTCGGTGGCATTTTATTAAGGAAATGACCCGGCTTCTGCAAAGTTCGGAGGCTTCAGCCTCCCCCAAGGAGATGCATCACTTCCAGGTCATCTCCTTCATTGATAAGAGTTTCCGCATATTGCTCCGGCCAGATTAGCTCCTTATTGAGCTTAACAACGAGCTTCGGCCAGGTATAGCGGCTCTCGTCAATAACATTTTGTACGGTCAGACCTTCCCGCCATTTTTTGTACGGTCTGTTATTAAGGGTCATTATTACTTGTTCTCTTCCTTCAGAAGGGGCTCGACGACCTCAAGCAGCTCAGGAAGATCCATACCGAGCTCTTTCAGACGTTCTACGGTAGGAACACCGTTCAGAGTCCAGCCGCGCTTCGGATATACAGCGTCGATAAGGGTCTGATAACGATCCTCACGGAACTTACGGGTAGCTGCCATTCTTTCCTTAAGGCTCATGGACTTGACCTGCTCCTCAGTATAACCTGCCAGCTCGACCAGCTGCTCATCGTAGCGCTCTTCTCTCCACAGATACTCATCCTCGAAAACGGGGCCCGCTGATCTGTAAGGGATGGCATCGTTTGCACGAAGGCCCTTGCCCATACGGATATTGAAGATCCTCTGGAACTGATATACGCGCTCGGACTGCTTGATCATTCCGTCGATGTCCAGCTTGTTGCCGGTCACGCCGTAGTAGAGATCGAGGTAGTTCTGTACATGCTCGGGAACGAGCTTAGGATCATAGGTCGTAGCATTGTCTGCGGGAACGATATCGTTCCAGGGAAGCTTGCAGAGACCGAGCAGACCGAACCAGGTACGGAACATGGGATAGAAGTACAGAGCCTCTGCCTTGTCCTCGAAAGTCGGGATCTGGTTGTTTACCTGATCCATGAAGATCAGCCATGCTTCGTCGTGCTGAGGTCCCTTGTTAGTAAGGCCGTAGCCGCCCTGCTGCGCAAGAGATTCCTTTGCTGAATACTCTGAATACTCAAGACCCTTCTGCTCCATGCCGAAATCGTTCATTTCGTCATAGTCGCCCCAACCCATACGGGCGAAGATCTCTTTCTGCTTGTGGATACCGAGACCGGCGATCTTGCCGAAGCCCTCATTCTTTGCGATCTGGTGCATCATCTCGAGGTCTGCCTCTGCATTGCCCCACTCAAGCTTGAGTCCGCCGGTGCGCTGCTCATTGAGGATTCCTCTCTCATAGCACTCCATAAGGAATGCAGTCATGGTGCCGTAGGAAATGGTATCAAGACCATAGGTATCGCAGTAGAAGTTGATCTCAAGGACTTCCTGAGGATTATAGATACCGCAGCTCGGGCCGAGGCCTGCAGCGCTCTCATACTCGGGGCCGTCAACGCAAACGCGCTGTCCCTTGTAAGGGCCGGTCTTGAGCAGGAAGTGGTCGGAAGCCTTCGCGCAAGCCATAGAGCAGCCGAACCAGCAGCCATCAGCAGCGCCCTGAGTGAGCCAGTCACTCTTGAAGACCTTTGCAGTCATCTCATCGATGCCGGGGGCATCGCCGAACTTGAAGTTATGGGTGGGAACGATGTCATAGTCAGCCAGGGTACGGAGTGAATAAGCGGTACCTACGCCGCGCATATCGTTCTGCTTGCTGTCATTCTCGGCCATTTCCTTGTGGAACTTGACGCCGGTCCTGTTGATGATACCGATATCATAAGGATCATTGAGGTTGCCCTTGACTCCGTCGATCTTGCAGACGAGAGCCTTGATGCCCTTGTTCCTGAATACGCGTCCGATACCGCCGCGGCC
>JAZRWL010000069.1:0-2559 GCA_045599685.1 Lachnospiraceae bacterium | reverse complement strand
AATTTCGGCAAGGAGCCCGCGATGTTCGCCGGACTCGAGGCAGTGCGCGGTGACTGCGCGGTAGTGCTGGACTGTGACCTGCAGCATCCGCCCGAAAAGATACCCGAGATGTTCCGCCTCTGGGAACAGGGGTATGAGGTCATCGAGGGCCGGAAGACCAGCAGAGGCAAAGAGAGCGCCGCACACAAGGCTTCGGCAGGAACTTTTTACCGTCTCATGAGCTCGGGTATCGGCTGTGACATGGAAAACGCCTCGGATTTTAAGCTGATGGACCGAAAGGTAGTGGATTCGCTCAATTCATTAAAGGAGAGAGGCGTATTTTTCCGTGCATTGTCCTTCTGGGTCGGCTTTAAGAGCACCTTCGTGGAATATGAGGTGCAGGAGCGGGAGGCCGGTGTCAGCAAGTGGTCCACGAAAAAGCTCATAAAATATGCCGTGACGAACATCACATCCTTTACCACGGCGCCGCTCCAGATCGTGACGGGACTCGGCTTCCTCACGCTGCTGATAGCGGCCGTGTTGGGTATAGTGGCTCTCGTACAGAAGATCGCGGGAGTCGCGCTCGGAGGCTTTACCACTGTGATACTGCTGGAGCTTTTCATCGGCAGCGTCGTGATGATAAGCATAGGGATAATCGGATATTATATCGCGAGAATATATGAAGAAGTGAAAGGAAGACCGAGGTACATCATATCAGAGACTTGCGGCTGGGAGGGGGAAAATGAGTAAGGAACTGGAAAAAACATATGATCCGAAGCAGATAGAGGACAGGATTTATCAGAAATGGCTCGACGGGCATTATTTCAGCGCAAAGGTAAATCCCGAAAAGAAGCCCTTTACCATCGTGATGCCTCCGCCCAATATCACCGGACAGCTCCATATGGGGCACGCCATGGACAATACCCTGCAGGATATCCTTATCAGATACAAGAGGATGCAGGGATATGAGGCGCTGTGGCAGCCCGGCACCGACCATGCCAGCATCGCTACCGAGGTCAAGATCATAAACCGTCTGAAGGAAGAAGGCCTGACAAAGGAGGATCTCGGACGAGAGAGCTTTTTGAAGCGCGCCTGGGAGTGGAAGCAGGAATACGGCACCCGTATCGTCTCTCAGCTGAAAAAGCTGGGCTCCTCCGCCGACTGGGAAAAGGAGCGCTTCACCATGGATGAAGGCTGCTCAAACGCAGTAAAGAAGGTCTTCATCAAGTTTTATAACGACGGCTATATCTACAAGGGCTCACGCATCATCAACTGGTGCCCCGTCTGCCAGACCTCGATCTCCGATGCGGAGGTGGAGCATGTCGAGTCAGAGGGCAGCTTCTGGCATATAAAATATCCGATAGTGGGCGAGGACGGCTTCGTAGAGATTGCGACCACACGTCCCGAGACCATGCTGGGCGATGCCGCCGTCGCGGTCAATCCCGACGATGAAAGATATACTCATCTCGTAGGCAAGGAGCTTTATCTCCCGCTCACCGACAGGACGATCCCTGTCATCGCCGACGAGTATGTGGACAAAGAATTCGGCACCGGCTGCGTGAAGATCACGCCCGCTCATGACCCGAACGACTTTGAGGTGGGCAGACGCCACGGCCTCGAGGAGATCAATATCCTCAATGATGACGCCACGATAAACGCGAACGGCGGAAAATACGAGGGCATGGACCGCTATGAGGCGCGCCGCCTGATGGTGAAGGAACTGGACGAGATGGGACTTCTCGTAAAGGTCGTGCCTCATGTACACAATGTCGGTACGCATGACCGCTGCAAGACCGTCATAGAGCCCATGGTAAAGCAGCAGTGGTTCGTCGCCATGGAAGAGCTCGCAAAGCCCGCTATCAAGGCCATCGAGACCGGCGAGCTGAAGTTCGTGCCGGAGCGCTTTGACAAGATCTACCTGAACTGGCCCAACAATATCCGCGACTGGTGCATCAGCCGTCAGCTGTGGTGGGGGCACAGGATCCCCGCCTGGACCTGCAAAAAATGCGGCAGGCTCATCGTCTCCGATACCGAGCCGACGGTCTGCCCCGACTGCGGCAGCCATGAGCTCGAGCAGGATCCCGACACTCTCGATACCTGGTTCAGCTCCGCTCTGTGGCCTTTCTCGACGCTCGGCTGGCCCGAGAATACTCCCGAGCTCGATTATTTCTATCCGACGGATGTGCTCGTCACGGGATATGACATCATATTCTTCTGGGTGGTGCGCATGGTCTTTTCAGGCTACGCCCATACAGGCCGCAGCCCCTTCCATACAGTGCTGATCCACGGCCTCGTCCGCGACTCACAGGGCCGCAAGATGAGCAAATCCCTCGGAAACGGCATCGATCCGCTCGAGGTCATCGACAAGTACGGCGCCGATGCGCTGAGGATGATGCTGATGACAGGCAACGCGCCCGGAAACGATATGCGCTTCAACTGGGAAAAGGTCGAAGCCTGCCGCAATTTCGCGAACAAGATCTGGAACGCCTCACGCTTCATCATGATGAATGAGACCGACGAGACTCCGGATATCGACGAAGTATCTCTCGAGGACGCCGACAAGTCGATCCTTTCAAAGCT
>JAZRWL010000068.1:0-2388 GCA_045599685.1 Lachnospiraceae bacterium | reverse complement strand
CACGAAAAGCTCCTATTCGGTCTTTGAGCGAAGGAACTCAAGTAATGCCGCTCTGCCGGCCGTGACCGAGCCCTGGACCATCTCCGCTTTTCCTCCGCCCTTTCCGCCGAAGGCGGTATTCATTTCTTTTGAAAGCGCACGCAGATCGACCCTGCCGCTGCCCAGCACATAGCTGTAACCCTTTTCGTCATTCCCGGTGAACGCGCCTCCGATCACGGCTCCCGCCGCGACGGCATCATTGACGAATTCTCTCGCCACGTTCTTGTCGAGCTCCCCCTCAAAGATGACATTCAGCTTCTTTTCCGGTTCGATCAGACCGGAAAGATATTTTTTCTGCCAGAAGATCGCATTCTCCCTGCGTTCCTCGGACTGAGCCTTCAGCTTTTCGGCAGAGTCGGCTATAAGCTCCTGCGGTACGGAAAACAGGCTGGTAAGCGCCTTGACCTGCTTTTGCTTTTCATCATAATCGCGCAGGGCTCTGAGTCCGCAGCGAATCGTGACTCTCGTTCCTCCCTTGTAATTGATCGCATCGGTGATCTTGATGAGGCCGATCTCACCCGTTCTGTTTACATGAGGAGCGCAGCAGGCACAGACATCATAACCGGGATAGGTCACGATACGCACCTGTCCCTCTATATCGAGCTTTGAACGGTAATCGAGCGACTTTTCCTCTTCCTTGGTCGGGAAGGTGACCTCGACCTCAAAATTTTCCGCTACGGCGCGATTGGCACGCAGCTCTATGAGCATCAGCTCTTCATCGGTGAGCGGTCCGTTGAAATCCAGCGTAGTGATCACGGGACCCAGATGGAAGCCCACATTGTCGTAGCCCTTCATCTCGTGGATCAGGCCGGATACGATATGCTCTCCCGAATGCTGCTGCATGCAGGAGAAGCGCTCCTCCCAGTCAAGAATACAGGTGACCTGCGTCCCCGGCTCCTGAGGTTCACAGGCATAATGATATATTACGCCGTCCTTTTCTCTCGTATCACCGACTCTGGACGTGCCGATCATTCCGGAATCGCCGTACTGTCCGCCGCCCTCCGGGAAAAATGCGGTACGGTCCAGCACTATTTTCCAGCATATCTCCGGCTCCTGCCCCTGCATGGGCGTACAGGGCTCGCACGACAATACGGTCGCCGTGAATACCTTCATATGGCTGTCCGTATAATACAGTCTCTCGGTCTCGTTCTGCTCCGCAACTTTTCTTTCCTGCATGTTATCTCCTGTTTTATCAGAGCCCTCTGCCTCCGCAGGCTGTGCGAAGCGCGAAAGGGCTCTTTGATTTTCTTATTATTGCCGGTATGAAGGCATGAAACACACCTATTGTGCCGCGGTAGTCTCCTGCTTTTCGAGACCCTGCTCGCGTTTTGCTTCAATGTCGTTTATCATGTCCAGATTGGCCTTTTCATATACGTTGAATCTGTTGTCAATATTATCGAACACATCCGCAGGATACTGCGGCACATACCAGTTCTTATTTGAAAAATACTCACTCAGCTCAGGCGATTCGTACATCCTTCCGAGACGGGCGCAGATCTCGTTTCTCGCGAAGCGCAGCTCCTCATCGGTCAGTGTAGCCAGGAATTCTCTCGAATAATAGATCTTGTCAGAATCCGGAAGGATATACCCGTTCGGATCGTCGGTAAGATGTCCTACTCCGACCGTACCATACGCACTCAGATCTCTGGGCTCGATATCGGTCACATTGTATGAGACCGAATATCCGGCATACGCGGTCTCGAGGAAGCTCTTCAGCTTTTCAATAGTCGCGTATCCGTTCAGACCGTACTTGCCGGTGGACGTGGTGAGCGGATCCATATAGCTGATCTCACGGGTATCGTCATTCATGGTGCGAAGCGCATCGAACGCCACGGAAACTCTGCCGTCCGCGTCGATCCGTGTATCGTCGAAAGCTACCCAGTAATAGGTCTGTATCGGCCCGTCGGCAGTCGTCAGGAGGACATTGTAGAGCATGATGCTCGAATTCATGGGGATGACCGACTCCAACTCCCCTGATGCGAAGGCGGTACCGATCCAGGCAGCATCGGTAAGAGTATAAGTGGCGTCTCCCTGGAAGGTCCTTGCAATCTCCTGCTTCCCTGCCGCATTCATCGCGGAAAGCGTGGCCTCCGTCAGGCCATTGATATCAGTCACGTAACCCACCGCGCCCGTAACGGTATACTCCATAGAGGTCGCGACCGGTGAATAACCGTGCTCCGCGAGCAGCGCTACCGCGGCATCATTTATGCTGACAGTGATGACGTCGCCGTTCGCGACGCCGGTAGCTTTGCTGAGCTCACAGGTATAAAGGCTGTACGGCTCCTCATTTCTGCTGTTTACTGCCGTAAGCTCCAGGAAAGGTGAATAACCCTTGACTTCCAGCTCTAT
>JAZRWL010000067.1:0-3027 GCA_045599685.1 Lachnospiraceae bacterium | reverse complement strand
GGGGCCTTTAGCAGGGCGGTCACGATGATCGCGGAGAAGATGACGGAGGGCAGGAGATTGATCAGCAGGACACCGATAGAAAGACCGAGCATGAGGCCGCCGACGAAGCAGGCGATGGGCACGACTGATACTCCGGCTACGAGTCCGCGCAGCAGATAGGGCAGATCTTCCTTGCGGATGATCCCCATGGCGACGGGGATATTGAAGGAGACCGCCACGCCCATCATGCTGGCGTAAAGCACGCCGCTTAAGCCCAGCAGGGCGCGATCGTCGGTCATCTGTGCCGCGAGCGCGTAGCCTCCCATGTCCTCGGCGAGGATCGCACCTGCGAACATCGAGGGATCGGCTCCCATGAGCTCATATACCGGGGCCATGAGCGAAAGCAGCAGCTTTCCCGCTACTGGCGCTATGCATATGAAGCCCGTGATAGAGATCGTGGTGACGGTGAGAGTCCCCATTCCCTCATCGAACTTCGACCCGAAGCCGAGGCGGTTTTTGAGCAGCATTTTGTCGATGATGCCGAGCGCTACGAAGCAGCCCATGATAAAGGAAATAATCGTACTGATGTCCATGATATCCCCCGCGAAGTATTACTCCCCATGAAATAATAAACACTACCGCGGTAATCGTCAATAAAAAAGGAAAACACACAGGTGTTATTGACAATGTACTGACAGCCTTTTATGATTTTATCGGAACTGCTGATCACCGCAGCGCCGCGGCGCTCGATGCTGCATGGGAAAAGAGGTTAAAAATGCGTATCGCATACAAGGTGAAGGAGCTTTACGACGGCACGGAAAAGATGCCGGAGAAGGCCGAATATGACATGCTCTGCCGTTTCCGGGATACGATCAGCGAGGGCTTTGAGCGGACCTTCGGGTATATCCGCTACATCCCCGGCACGGATGCGGGCTGGCGCAGCTCCTCCTTTGATTCGCTGGTCGAGTGTATGGCCGCGATGAACGGCCTCGGTATGAGCAGCCTGAAGACCCTGTATTCGGCGACCGGGCTGGCGGCGGAGATACTCGGAGTCGCTGACCGTACAGGGACGCTCATGCCCGGACGCTGAGCCGATTTCGTGCTGCTGAAGAAAGATCCCATGGAAGATATCAGGAATGTGACCGCGATCGACGCTGTATATAAGAGCGGAAGAGTGGTACAATAAGCTTAAAAAACGCCCGCAGGGGAGCTTACGAGAGCGTACCCGGAAGGGCGGAAAACCGCTTTTTATGGGAAGACGCTTGGAATATCATAATAAAACGGAGGAAGACCATGCCAAAGACAACAGAAGTATTGACCTTTTTGTCACCTGAGGGAGAGGAGATCAGATTCCCGCTTGCCACGGTGACCGGTGAAAAGCCGGGCCCCCTCTTCGTTATTACTGCCGGTATCCACGGCTGTGAGTATCCGGGCATCGCTGCCTCGATCAGACTGTTCAAAGAGCTCGATCCCGCAGAGGTACACGGTACCGTAAAGATCGTCCCTGTCACCAGCGTGGCCGCGTTTGAACAGCGCAATCCCTTCGTCAGCCCGCTCGATAAGAAGAACCCGAATCGCTCCTTCCCCGGCCGTCTGGACGGCACTTATACGGACGCACTGTCTTACCATGTGCTGAACGATATCATAAAGGGCGCGGACTTCCACCTCGATCTGCATTGCGGCGATCTCGTGGAGGCGCTGGATCCCTTCTCGATCTGTCATGTGGGCGCTGGAGAGAAGATCGATGAGATGTCATATAAGCTCGCGTATTACTACGGCCTGCACAATCTCATAAAGACCAGGTGGGACGGCGAATGGCCCGATTCCGGCACCACTTATGCGAATGCAGCCGTAAACGGCACCGCCAGCGCGATAGTCGAGGCGGGCGGCATCGGTCAGCTCGAGCCTGAGATGGTCGAGATGCATATGAAGGGCCTTTACAATGTGCTCTGTCTGACCGGAGTGCTGGAGGGCGAGGTCACCGAGCCCCGGGTCGAGGAGTATTCGATATTCGAATGGGTATATTCTCCCTGGAAGGGCATATTCTACAAAAATGTCGAGGTCGGTCAGGAAGTGCAGAAGGGCTGCCTGCTGGGCGTCATCGAGGACTGGTTCGGCGAAGTGCAGGGAGAGGTGTATTCAAAGGTCGATGGCAAGGTCGTGTTCATGACTACGAGCCCTTCGATGGCGGAGAACGGCCTGCTGATGGGTATCGCCTGCAAATAAAAGGATAAAAATCTTATAGAAAAGAGAAGCTGCCGCAAAGTAATGACTTTCGCGGCAGCGTTTTTTGTGCGGATTTTTGGAAATGCGGGATCTCACCGCCGCGTCAGACCCGATACCGGTCATTTCGCAGTACCCTTATCAGATACAACAGCCCGTCTTACTGAGCGTCAGCGGTACCTTACCACGGTGAAGTCTGTCTCCACCCCGCAGTTTTCGCAGTAAAACCTGTAAGTATTGGCTGCGGGGTCGTTGTTCTTTATCATTTCCATCAGTTCAGGAGTGAGCACACGCACAGGCATATCGCGGCGACTCTTGTAGATCACCTTACCGCAGGTATTGCAACGCAGCTCATAGATGGTCTCGTAGGTGTCATCTACGATGATATACGTGTTATCATCATCGAAATCGAGCACTCCGCCTCCGCAGCCGCCGGAGACATTTCCCAGCTCCTCATCGGAGAGGATGCCGACTTTGTTGAGCTCAGCGAGGCACTTGTCAGCCATGTCCGGAGACATACTGAAACCGCATTCCTTTGCGAGAGCGATGAGTTCATCGGTATTTTTTGCCGATCTTATTTTTTTCATGAGTTCTGCTGATAATTTCATTATTTACCTTCGGATATGGATTTTGGCTTTTATATTCGGGGAAGCCCGGTTTCGTGCAGATCACGCCCGGGCTTCCGATGCTTGATACCTGATGAACGCAAATGCGCAGATCAAAGGATGATGAGATCCTTCTTCGCGAGGGTAACGTTCTTGGGGCCTTCGGGTGACATCCAGATCATGTCCTCGATACGGACACCGAACTTGCCGGGGATGTAGA
>JAZRWL010000066.1:0-2992 GCA_045599685.1 Lachnospiraceae bacterium | reverse complement strand
ATTATATATGCCTGTTCTAATAAAGGACAAACTTGTACCCCCTTTGGTATTATTTCAGAAATGCATTTTTCGACTTTGCCCGTCCTGTTTTTCAAAAGTAAATGCCTGATTATTCTATCATCAAAAGGTATTTGCTTCAAGCATAATGTATATTAAATTCACATCTACAGCATTTGACGAATATAATGTTGACAAAACTAACAAATAAGCGTATATTGATTAAGTATTAAAAGAAATGTGCCCAGGCACGCAGGGAGGTAATCCGCCATGATTTCACAAGGTCTTAAATCCGCTGGTGAGAACGATTTTAAAATTACGTCTATCGGCAGAAAAATTGCATCACTAAGAACGATACTACACTTTTCTCAAGAGGACTTTTCTATTCTCCTATGTCTTGACTCAAGATCATCGATCATAAAAATGGAAGCCGCAAAAGAAGTGAGCGCCTTATCCTTGGATTTACAATTCAGGCTATATACATTTTTACGAATGCTCACGGATGAGCAAATCGATCCCTTCATTTCTATTCTTGCAAATAATCTGCTGGAGGAAATCTCCCAGAACATTAACCTGGTAATTAAGAACAAACTGTCAAATAAGCTCACCGCTAAAGGCTTCTGAATGTCTTTTAATAGTATAATGTCAACTATATGAAGCACAAATTCTGTATCTTTATGATATCCGGTCGGGTTCAGATAATTGAACACATATTCCTGCCTTGCGTGAATCGAGGCGGAATATGAACGATCCTTACTGCAATAATGATAATAAATACCTTTCCGGGCTCGCGGACTCGATAGCGCCGCTGCTCACTCCCGACGCACGCAGACTGTATGATATCACCTCATATTCCATGATCTCCTCGACCAATACCGTCCTAAAAAGCCTCGCTCACGAAGGGGCAGCGGAGGGGACCGTGCTCGTTTCCGAAGCACAGAGCGCCGGGCGCGGGCGCATGGGCAGAGCCTTTCATTCGCCCTCGGACAGCGGGCTGTACATGAGCGTGCTTCTCCGCCCGGAAATGTCCGTCCGCGACGCGACCCAGATCACAACGATGGCAGCGGTCGCAGGCGCACGCGCGGCGGAAAAGATTAGTGCAAGCGCAAATGCCGTAAAGATAAAATGGGTGAACGATCTCTTCCTCCGCGGAAAAAAGATCGCCGGCATCCTAACCGAGGCAGAGCTTTTGCCCGGTACCGGCAGGCTGTCTTATGCCGTCGCGGGCATAGGCTTCAATCTCTATTCCCCGCCCGCGGGCTGGCCCGACGGGCTTGACGGAATAGCGGGCAGCATATTCGGGCGGCCATCTGACAAAGCGGAAATTGATCCCCGTCCGACGCTCGCTGCCGCCTTCCTCAATGAGCTGTATTCCCTGTATAAAAAGCTTCCTTCCCGCGGGTATATCGCGGAATATCGCCGCCGCATGCTCGTGCTCGGAAAAAAGGTCCAGGTGCTGCAAGATCAGGAGCTGCTTTATGAAGCGCTCGCTCTGGACGTAAACGACGACTGCGATCTCGTCGTGCTCCCCGTGGGCAGCGAAACACCTCTCACACTGAACAGCGGAGAGGTGCGTGTAAAGCTTTGATCTGTCGCCGCGGACTCAAGCCTCGGCCCGGTCCGTATCAGATCACGGAGCCGTCGACCTGTACGATAAAGGGCAGACCCATATCCCGCAGAAAGTCCACTCTTCCTGCGGCTTCTTCCGTCGTCATCCGCGGCAGGCTGCGGAGAGCATAGGGCTCGCCGAGCTGATCGTAGGCGTGAATACCGAGCCTGTGATAAGGCAGGAACTCCAATACTGATACATTCTGCAGGGAAGCGCAGAACTCCGCCGTCTTCCTGATATTTTCCGCGTCATCATTGATCCCGCTTATCAGCGGCACCCTCACTCTTATCGCGCCGGGAGCGCAGACCCCGTCGGCTGCACGGAGATTTTCGAGTATCGTCGAATTATCAACGCCTGTATACTGCCGGTGCTTTTCCGGATCCATATGCTTGAGATCCACGTAAAAGTTCGAAAAATACGGCACGAGCCTCAGCGCGTTTTCACGGTCTCCGTAGAGATCGAGCTCAGCGGAGGCATCTATGGCGGAGGCTTCACATTCGCGCAGCAGTTCCTCCGCAAAATCGGTCCACAGCAGCACATCGCCGCCCGACAGCGTCACGCCGCCGCCCGAATGGAAATAAAAGACCTCATCCTTTTCGATCTCGCGCATGACCTCGGATACTGTCATTTCCCGACCGTATACCATCATCGCGTGATGCATACAGGTCTCCACGCATAAAAAACAGTTTTTGCACAGACTGCGGTCCCGCACGATCCGTCCGGTCTTGCGATCGACCTTCAGCGCACCGTGAGGGCAGGCTGCAAGGCAGGCACCACAGCCGACGCAGCGCTCTTTTTTATAATAGACCTCGCGGTGTGAGAGATGAGATTCGGGCGTAGAACACCAGGCGCAGCGAAGAGGACAGCCCTTGAAGAATAAGACCGTCCTCATGCCGTCGCCGTCAGATATGGATGTCCGCTCTATGCGGAGTATCATTGCCTTTTTTCCCATATATTTCCCGATGCGAAAGCCTCTTCGTCAATCAATATCCGAATGCGAGCTCCTGGAAATGATATCATCCTGGACCTCGCCGCCGAGTTCCGTAAAATACGCGGTATATCCGGCCACACGGACCAGCATCCCGCGATGATCTTCGGGGTGTATCTTTGCATCAAGCATGGTCTCTGTGTCTATGACATTGAACTGCGCATGGAATACATGGAGCGTGCAGAGACTCTTTAAGAAATTCATCAGCTCCTTCGTGGAATTGGGCTTCTCACGGAAGGAGGTATCGAGCTTCAGATTGAGCAGCGTGCCCTGTGAAAAACGCGACTGCGGGATATTGGAGGTGGATCTTAAGACCGCGCCCATACCTTCGGTATCCGTGCCCTGATTCGGGCTGATACCGTCCGCGAGAGGCAGCCATGCCCGGCGTCCGCTCGGAA
>JAZRWL010000065.1:0-3353 GCA_045599685.1 Lachnospiraceae bacterium | reverse complement strand
GATGACGGCCTTACCGGGGACGGCATCGAGGATGATGTGATCTTCACCGGAAACTGGATCTTCATCCCGGACACCTATACTGTCGAGTATGTCGTAGAGCCTGATGAGACCTGGGGTTTACCGACGGATGTTTCAGCTCAGGAGGACGGCACGATATATGATTACAAGGATCCTGTGACCGCGCAGGATGACCTTGTTTCGTCGCAGAAATATGCCATCGATCCCGAGACCGGAGTTAAGGTGCCCGGCACATGGACCTTTACCCCCTGGGACAGGGATGATTTCGAGATCACCGAGGATACGACAATAAACGGCGCATGGACCTTCACCCCCGATACCTACGGGGTCATATACGGGTGGACCGGTGATATCCCCGAGGATGCGGAACTTCCCACCGACGAAGATCTTTACGACTGGCATGATCCGCTTGATCCTGACCCGGCCTATGACGAGGATACGAAGATCCCCGGTATGAAGGACGGAGTCCCCGGCAATTATGTGTTCAGCGGCTGGACGCCTGATGACGGCCTTACCGGGGACGGCATCGAGGATGATGTGACCTTCACCGGAAACTGGGTATTCGTACCTGATGTGTATGTCGTAGAGTATGTAGCAGAGCCTGATGCGACCTGGGGAGTTCCGACAGATGACACTGTCCCCGCCGGCGGAATCACATATAATTATGAAGATCACGTTACCGTAGAGAAGGATCTCGTCTCGTCGCAGAAATATGCCATCGACCCTGAGACCGGAGATAAGGTGCCCGGCACATGGACCTTTATCCCCTGGGACAGGGATGATTTCGAGATCACTGAGGATACGACCATAAACGGTACCTGGGTATTCGTTCCCGATACGTACACCGTCACCTACGAGGTCAGCGGTGATAAGAAGTGGGGCGCTCCGACGGATGCTTCCGCCCCTGAGGATGGTGCCTCCTATCAGTATAAGGACGGAGTAAAGGTCGCCGACCAGCTTACCTCAAAGCAAAATTACGCGATAGATTCCGATACCGGCAAGAAGGTCACGGGTACCTGGACCTTCACTGCCTGGGATAAGGAAGACTTCGAGATCACTGAAGATACCGTGATAAAGGGAGCATGGACCTTTACCCCCGCGAAGAATGCTCCTGACACAGGCGATACCACGACTATCGGCCTCTGGATCGCCCTTATCGGCGTGAGCTGCGCGGGGCTCGCGGTACTGCTGGTTTTCTTCCTGAAGAAGAACAGGAACACGGATGACAAGAGATAAAATAATGATACAGACTCAGCCGGAGCTGTTCCGTGAAGCGGAATGATCCGGGAAGGTCTGTCACTGCAACGAAGGGCTGCCGTACTGATATCAGTGCGGCAGCTTTTTTCTGCTTGGACCACGGAGCATTGAGCGTGAAGAGAACAGTACGATGGAGCACGCGGGATGAGCAGAGGCTTCTTAAATCGATGTGGCGGGAAGCTCCATGCGGTATTATAATGACCGCATAAGAGGAATATTTACCATGCGGGGGATAAAAGAATATGAGCCGGATAAAGGGTAAGCTGTACTGTCTGACCGCGATGCTTCTGATGATCTCCATGCTCGCCGGCTGCGGAGACGGCGCCGTGGCAACGGGGAAAAAAGCGGATACGACGGAGTATACTGTCACGGAGAGCGTGATCACGACTGAGGCAGCGGCGCAGCCGGGTGAAACGGCCGCGGAGACTGAGATTTCACGTGACAATGACGCTTCCGGAAAGACCGCAGAGGAGGGCCCCGGAATGGATTATAAAAGGTATCTGACAGATGACGGACCGCTGATGATATTGGACTGTTATTACGCTCCGGCAGCCGTGCCGGATAAGAGCGGTCATGATGAGCTCGTGCTTTACGCGGACAAGGACGGTCTGTATGTGACGCATTATATTCTCGAAAGCGATGATGCCGAGGAGACCTCTGTTTCCTACAGAGCGGATGAGGCAGCGGTAGAAGAAGCCTATAGCCTGATAGAAAAATACGGCATGAAGGAATGGAATGACGGTGACTATTTCGGCGGTCTCACGGGCGCGGTATATGTGTGCAAATTCTTATGTGACGGCGAGCTCATCCGCTGCAGCTCCGAAAAGATGCCGGACGACGGAAAGGAAGCGCTGCTCGCGGTAAGAAGCGTCCTCGGCGGATATCTTACGCCGGAAAATCTGCTGGAAGAGTGAAAAGACCGCCACAGGATAAAACGTGCCTGCCACTGTTCTTTAGACTTTATTATAAATCCCCCTGTTCAGAGGCCGCTTTCCGCGGAAGTCCGGCGCAACGGAACTAAACTCGCGCTTCGCATGGCTTGTACGTGTGAAGTTTCGGCGCTGCGGATTCTCTATCAAAGCCGGACTTTGCACGGGTATTATAGCTTCGCTGCCAATACGTTTTTGATCAGAGGCAGAACCCGGAACACTATCTCGCGTGCTCGTCGGTGCGGCTGCTGTCCGCCTTTGAAAAGCGGAGCACCTGACTGTGATACAGGCCTGCGCGTCCCGAGAAAAGATGCGTCATCGCGACACCGAGCAGGAGATAGGGCATCGCTCCGAAGCCGAAGAGCTCAAAGCTTATCATGAGTGACGAAACGGGGCAGTTCGTAACGCCGCAGAAGACGCAGGTCATGCCGACAGCGGAGCAAAGCGCGGGATCGAGACCGGTTATCTGGCTGAAGAGATTGCCGAAGGCCGCTCCGATAAAGAGCGAGGGCACGATCTCACCGCCCTTGTATTCGCCCGAGAGCGTGATGACGGTAAAGAGCATTTTCAGTAAAAACGCATACCAGGGCAGCCTGAAGCCGGGTTCCAGCATACATGAGGAGATTATCCCGCTGCCTGCGCCGTTATAGGTCTGATCCCCTACCAGCAGCGTCAGCAGTATGATGATGACGCCTGCTCCGATGACCTTTATATAGTTATTGGGCACTTTTTTTGTCAGGAAATGCTCGGTGCGGTGCATGGCTGTGCAGAATAGCACCGCGACGAGAGAGCAGAGCAGGGCGAAGAGCATCGTGATCCCTGCCTCGGCAGGACCGAATTCCGGCACCGTACCGATGAGCATCGCTTCGGACTCCAGTCCCATGAGCTTCGCCGCGAAGTGCGCCGTAAGCGACGCCAGCGCGCAGGGCACGAGAGCGGAACTGTAAAAGATACCGACGGTGCTGATCTCCATCGGGAGGATGGCAGCCGCGAGCGGAGTGCCGAAAAGCGCGGAAAAAGCGGCGCTCATGCCGCACATCGTGACCTGACGGCGGTCCTTTTCGGGGAAGTGCAGCAGTCTGCCGAGCGATGAGCTGAGACTGCCGCCTATCTGCAGAGCGGCGCCCTCACGGCCTGCGGAGCCTCCGA
>JAZRWL010000064.1:0-3110 GCA_045599685.1 Lachnospiraceae bacterium | reverse complement strand
GCGGCGTCCCGTTCAAAAAGATCGCGGTCCTCTACCGCGCCCACTACCTCACGAGAAGCCTCGAAGAAGCCTTCCTTAAATTGAAGCTTCCGTACACGATATACAGCGGGGTGCAGTTCTTCGACCGCGCCGAGATAAAGGACGCCTTAAGCTACCTTAGGATGATCGCCTTTAAAGACGACCTCAGCTTTATGCGCATAGCAAACCGCCCCAAGCGCAACCTCGGGCAGCGCCGCATGGCCTTCCTTGGGGATTTCGCCGCAAGGGAAAGCTGCAGCCTGTACACGGCTCTTTTGAGGAACCTCGAATCCGAAGAGCTTAAGGGCACCGGGGCCCGCGCCTTCGCAAGCCTCATCGAGGATTATTCGCAGAATTACGAAGGCCGCCCGGTCTCCGAGGTCCTTTCGGGCATCCTGAACGACAGCGGCTACGAAAAGATGATGAGAACCGAGGGCGGGCAGGACAGGCTCGACAACCTCGCGGAGCTCAAGCAGTCGATCTACGAATACGAGACCGGCTGCGGCGAAGAGCTGGGTCTCACCGATTACCTTCGCCACATCGCCCTGTTCACGAACGCCGACGCGGAGGATACGGCGGACAAGATAAAGCTCATGACAGTCCACGCGGCAAAGGGGTTGGAATTTGAGAACGTATTCCTCTGCGGCATGAACGAGGGAGTTTTTCCGACCAGAAAGACGACGACCCTTCAGGGCATGGAGGAGGAGCGCCGCCTCGCTTTCGTCGCTCTCACAAGAGCGCAGAAGCGCCTGTTCATCACCGAGGCGGAAGGCAGGGTGCTCGACGGTTCGCCGAGGTACCCGTCGCGCTTCATTCTGGATATCGGTGACAAAAACCTCGAATACGACGCAAAGCCGAGAGAAGGGCTCATTTCGGCGGCGAAGGAAAAGATCGCATTAAGCGAGCGCTGGCTTTCCGCTGCGGACGACATCCCGTACACGGAGGACATGAGGGTGAGCCATCCGGTCTTCGGCAGCGGCACCGTCCTTTCGATCGACACGGAAAAGCGCGCCTGCGTCATAAAATTCGACAATTACGACACCCCGAGGACGATATCCTTCAAGGTGAAGCTCGAAATAACGAAATAAAAAGGGCGCGCGGAAAATCAAAACTTATTTTCCACACGCCTCATGCCCGACCCCCAAGCCTGAATTCAATTGCCTGACGCCTTCGCGCATAAAAGCCTTATTGGTTTCGCAGAAAAACGGATCGCACTCGATATCAAACGGTATCCGGCTTTCGCGAATTACTTTTTTGACAAAAATATTTATTGCAGCAGAGGTTGTCAGACCGACGGATGAGCAGAACTGATCAAAGAGCATCTTATCATTTGATTCGACCCTTGCTGTTATTGTTGATACTGACATGTTAATTTCGCCTCCTTTTGTATGCTAATATAGCACAATTGTCAGATAGTTGCAATATTTTCGCGGCAATATACCATCGCCACAAAATCCTCATGAGGAAAGTCCTCCCATGATACAGAACCGCTGCATTCACAGAAACAGGTGAAGCCGGGCGTTTCATAGTAATCAGTTTTTTGTGAATTTTCTGTGAATATCTTCAAATTCATGTGAATTGTTAATTGCGTTTTCCGAGCGAAACCTATAGAATATCACAAAGTAGTAAGTACTTCGAACCATCAGGGAGGCGCGTCTGCCGTGCAGCGGTTTTGCGGCCTCGTATGATGCCAATAAGGAAGAACAGGGAGTACTGGAGAAAGGATGAAACATGAAAAAAACGAAGAAATTGATCTCATTGGTGCTGTGCCTGATGCTGGTGCTTACGGGCATACCGCAGACTGCATTTGCCCTAAGCCTTGACGCCTTCCTTTACAGCGGCGGCAGCCTGGCAAAGAATGCCCTGCGCGAAGACAAGGATATCGCGCTGGAGGACCTTATGCCGAAAAGAAAGCTCGATATAGATAATTGCATCGGGTTTGATACTATTAAGTACGGCAGTAACAAATCCGTGATATACGTTACTGATCCGATTCACCATGGCACTAATGACTATGAAGTAGGAGAATATAGGCTGGTCATGAACGGGACAGCAGGCTACTATCTCGTAGTCGATATCCTCCGGGTCGTAAATAATAATGACGCAGACATTATACTGGGCGCCTTAACCGGCGGCACCCTTGAATGCCCGAGCAGCGTATACAACGACGATAGTGATACACCTCAGGTATATATGTTCAACGGGACAAGATCCGGTGTCTCCGAGCACAAAGGCGTATTCATCACCTTCAATATGAGTGCTTATGAGTCCGACACCGACGAACGCATAGATCTGCCCCGCCTCTTCCTGGGCTATACTGACATAGACGCAGCCCAGAGCTTCATTAATAACACTGAACAATTCAGCACCGATAATCTTTTCATTCTCGACAAAGATAAGTGGGGTTACGATAACGGAAAAGCTAACGATCCCGACAGATATAAGAACCCCTATTATGATGATTACAAGATTGAAAACTATTTCAACGAGACCACCGGAGTTCTTTACTCCGCATATCATTGGGACCCTGACATCAAAAAATTTTACACTTTCGCGTCACAAAACAATGCCAATGCCTATCAGCATGTAACCGGCCTCACAACCAGTGCTGAAAGCCTCACCTTCGGCTTCATGGGCGGAGCAGGCTCGGGCTTCGACCTCAAGACCCAGGTCTTCACCTTTACCTATACAGCAGATGAAGGCGGAAGCGTAGACGGCGCCAAAAGCGAAAAGATCTACGCCGAGAGCACCGGAAACGGTTCAAGCGCCAAGGCGAATGACGGCTACAAGTTCACCGGCTGGAAGGCAGAAAGCGACGTATATGATATCGACGGAGAACTGCTTTACAGCGCCGGCGACATCCTCACCATGGAGGAGATTACAGCAATCCCCGCTATCGAGGATCTCACCTTTACCGCCCAGTTTATACCGGTATACGAGGTCACCTACGTTGTCGAAGATGATAAGAATTTCGGAGCTCCTTCAACATCGAAGACTCCCGAAGATGATACCGAATACGATCAGGGCGCCACTGTCAAAGTAGAAGACGAGCTGGTATCGAGCGAAAAAAAGGCTGTAGATTCCAGAACAGG
>JAZRWL010000063.1:0-11720 GCA_045599685.1 Lachnospiraceae bacterium | reverse complement strand
GGCGGCGATACTGACGATCGCGGTAGGGCTCGTGCTGCAGAGAGTGCGCCCGGTGTATTCGGAAAAGAAAAACACGGCACATGCCGGAGAATGAAGCAAGGAGAAAACTACCATGATACTTGCGATAGATGTAGGAAATACGAATGTCGTGATAGGCTGTCTCATAAAGGACAAGGTCCTCTTTTCAGACCGCGTGACCACGAGACATCAGAACACCGAGCTGGAATACTATGTCTCACTGAAGGCGCTGCTCGAGCTGCATGATGTGAAAGGCGAGAGCCTCACAGGCGCCATCATATCCTCGGTGGTACCGCCCGTGACGGCGGCGCTGCGGGAGGCCGTAAAAAAGCTCACCGGCTGCGAGCCTCTTCTGGTCGGCCCCGGCGTAAAAAACGGCCTGAAGATCGCGATGGACAACCCCGCGTCCGTGGGCTCGGATCTCATCGTCAATGCCGTAGCCGGACTGAAGTATTACGGCTACCCGCTGATAATGATCGATATGGGCACTGCTACCACGATCAGCGTGCTGGACGATAAGAAGAATTATATCGGCGGCGTGATAATGCCGGGCGTCAATATCTCGCTGAACGCTCTCGTTTCCGGCACCGCGCAACTGCCGAAGATAAGCATCGAAGCTCCGAAAAAAGTGATCTGCACAAACACTGTGGACTGCATGAAGAGCGGGATCGTGTTCAGCCAGGCCTCCGCACTCGACGGTATGATAGACAGGATGGAGGAGGAGCTGGGATATCCGATGAAGATCGTCGCTACCGGCGGTCTCTCCGGCAGCATCGTGCCGCATTGCAGGCATGAGATCATTCTGGATAATGAGCTGACGCTCAAGGGCCTCGGCCTTATATATGAAAAAAACAAGGAGAAAAAGGATGGAGCTTAAAGGAAAGCATATCGTACTGGGAGTAACAGGCAGCATCGCGGCATACAAGATCGCTTCTCTGGCCAGCATGCTCGTGAAAAAGCATGCCGATATTACCGTGATAATGACCGAAAATGCCACGAATTTTATCAATCCGATCACCTTTGAGACATTGACGGGAACAAAATGCCTCGTAGATACCTTCGATCGCAATTTCAATTATTCCGTCGAGCATGTGGCACTGGCAAAGTCGGCTGACGTTTTCCTCGTTGCA
Organism: Lachnospiraceae bacterium; assembly: GCA_045599685.1. GTDB lineage: Bacteria > Bacillota > Clostridia > Lachnospirales > Lachnospiraceae > UBA3774. The sequence goes on along the minus strand of JAZRWL010000063.1, from coordinate 10,572 downwards.
CCCGCTACGGCGAACGTCATGGCAAAGGCCGCGCACGGCCTCGCCGATGATATGCTGACTACGACGCTCCTCGCCTGTACCTGCCCGAAAATCTTCGCACCTGCGATGAATACGCGCATGTATCAGAATCCGGTCACTCAGGACAATATCGCGCTTTTGAAAAAATACGGTATGGAAGTCATCGATCCCGCGTGCGGCTATCTTGCCTGCGGTGATACCGGTCAGGGCAAGATGCCCGAGGTGGAGGTGCTCGCGGAATTCATTTACAAGGCTCTGTATCCAAAGGATCTCGCCGGTAAAAACGTGCTCGTGACCGCCGGGCCCACCCGTGAAAAGATCGATCCCGTGCGCTTTATCAGCAATCATTCCTCCGGAAAGATGGGCTATGCCATCGCGAGAGAAGCCAGCCTGCGCGGCGCGAACGTGACTCTCGTGAGCGGTCCCGTCGCGATAGAGCCCCCGATCTTCGCCGAAAAGATAGATGTGGTCACGGCACAGGATATGTATGAGGCCGTCATTGCGCGGGCAAAGGAGCAGGATATCATCATCAAGGCTGCCGCCGTAGCGGATTACAGCCCCTCCGCTCCCGCGGATGAAAAGCTCAAGAAAAAGGACGGCGAGCTTTCGATAAGTCTCGAACGTACCCATGATATCCTTGCCGAGCTCGGCGAGAACAAGCCCGAAGGACAGTTCCTCTGCGGGTTTTCCATGGAGACCGAAAATATGCTCGAGAATTCCGTGAAAAAGCTGAAAAAGAAAAACCTCGATCTCATAGTCGCAAACAATGTCAAGACAGAGGGTGCAGGCTTCGGTGTCGATACGAACGTCGTGACATTCATCGACGCGGACGGCGCAGATGAGCTGCCGCTGCTTTCAAAGGAAGAGGTAGCTTCAAGGCTCCTGTACCGGATCTCGTCAATGATGGACGGCAGAGCCTGATCCTGCGCAGGTGAGTACAGGGCGGCAGTCGCCGCCCTGAATTTTATGACTGCATACAATATGAATCCAAACAGAAAAAGCTCAACAATAATGCTTGTGATCACGATGCTGCTCTGGGGCTCCATCGGGATCTTCAGGCGGTATATACCGGTATCGTCCGCCCTCCTCGCCCTTATCAGGGGCCTTATAGGAGCTGCCTTCCTCGCGGCGGTCAGTCTGATCGGACGGGTGCCGCTTCGCAACACCATCGGCAGGCGAAGGCTCATACTTCTCATCATCACGGGCGCAATGATCGGCGTCAACTGGGTACTGCTCTTCGAGGCGTACAATTACACTACGGTGCCGGTGGCGACGCTTTGCTATTATATGCAGCCTACTATTGTGATGCTGCTCTCGCCGGTCTTTTTCAGAGAGCGTCTAACTCTCAGAAAATGGTGCTGCATCCTGCTTTCGGCGGTCGGCATGATCCTTGTCTCCGGAGTCACGGAGGGGCTCGGCGCCGCAAGCGGCGAGGCCCGCGGCATAGCCTTCGGTCTCGGCTCAGCCCTGTTTTATTCCGGAGTGGTGATCCTGAACAAAAAGCTCTCCGATGTGCCGGTCAACGAAAAAACCGTTGTCGAGCTCTCGGCAGCGGCGGCAGTGATGATCCCTTATATGCTGATAACAGGTGAATCCTTTGCGGTACCGGATGACGGAACGGTCATTATTCTGATCCTCATCGTCGGACTGATCGACACAGGCGTCGCATACCTCCTGTATTTCAAAAGCATGCAGGGCGTATCAGTACAGAGCCTTGCGATCCTCAGCTATATCGATCCCGTTTCCGCCCTGCTGTTCTCTGCGCTCTTCTTCCCCGATGAAAGGCTGACTGCTGTCGGGATTATCGGAGCAATCCTGATACTCGGAGCAACTGTTATCAGTGAGGTGCCCTTCAAAAAGACGCAGAGCAGCTGACCGTGCAAATAACGTGTGCAATCGATTGGTTGCAAAATCGTGCATATAAACCCTTTACAAACAGATTCATTCAAATATGCAGTATTATTTATACAATTTTTAGAATGTAATAGTCATAATTTCTATTATTTTTCCTCTTTGTAGCAGGCGTTCAGGGACTTCCAAAGATAAAAACCGCTATCGTTTTGTGTTTATTCCGCGTTTATTGGCACTTTAAGGAAAAACGCCCACAATTTCCGGAAATTGGTAATAGTATACACTTTTCCTCCGTGCTATCGTTATTTACGTACTAATGTTGCACCGAGGTAAACATGCAGATCAATCTTACTACCGACTATGCCATCAGATGTATCGTTGTCCTCGCGCTTGACGGCGGAGAGATCAGTTCCCGTGAGATCAGTGAGAAAATCTCTGTCGAGCGTGAGTTCACTCAGAAGATCTTAAGAAAACTGCGCAATGCAGGTCTCGTCACGGCTACGATGGGCAAGTACGGCGGCTACAGGCTGAGCCGTTCGCTGGATGAGATCTCTCTCATGGACGTGATGGAGGTGACCGAGGAGACCATGCGTATCAACCGATGCCTCGAGGATGACCGCTTCTGCAGCCGCAATGCTTTGGAGTTCTGCCCCGTGCGCGGCTTTTATCAGCATTTTCAGCAGCAGATCGATGGTATACTGAAAGGGACCTCCTTCAAGGATCTTCTCGCAGGCTACAACATCGAGGAATAATCCCGTCGCATCGGGACAGATAAATAAATATGAGCCGGGTACAGGATCTGCTCTGTACCCGGCTTTTTCAGACTCAGCACAACTTATTTGCAGTATTTATCCATCCATTCGGTGATCTCCTTCAGACGACGCACCCTGTGCTTCGGTCTGCCGCCGCGGGAGAGCTCATGGTTTTCACCCTTGAATATCACCATGCGTGTATCGATATGGTGGATATTCAGAGATGTCAGGAGCTGATAACCCTGCTCGATAGGGCAGCGATAATCCTGATCTGAGTGGATTATCAGAGTAGGAGTCTTGAAATTGCCTGCATAAGCTATGGGCGACTGCTTCCAGAGAAGGGCAGGATCACTGAGGATCGAAGCCTGATTCTGGAACTCACAGAAGCGGGGGCCGATATCGGAGCAGCCATAGAAGCTCGTCCAGTTCGTGATGCTGCGCTGCGTGGCGGCCGCACGGAAACGGTCAGTATGTCCGATAATCCAGTTCGTCATGAAGCCGCCGTAGCTGCCGCCGGTCACACCTACGCGGTCTGGATCGATCTGCGGATAGCGTGCGAGCACAGCATCGGTGAAATCCATAATATTGGCAAAATCATGCTCGCCGTATTTCCCGTAGATATCGGAGAAGGCGTCACCTCTGCCATCCGAACCAATGGGATTGCAGTAGAATACGAAGTAGCCGTGACCTGCCCAGTACTGCATCTCATGATAAAAGATCTCGCCGTAGATAGTACGCGGGCCGCCGTGGATATCGAGGATAGCGGGATACTTCTTCAAAGGGTCGTAATCGGCGGGCTTCAGGATCCAGCCGTCTATCTCCTCTCCCTCGCTCTTTACGGTGATCTTCTCATATTCCGCCACGTACTTGCCGGTCAGGATAGCCTCATTGAAGGAGGTGAGCTGCTTCCAGCCGTTTTCTCCGGAGATATAGAGCTCCTGGAGCTTTCCGTCCAGCATGCATACCGCGAGCAGCTCTCCGTCCGCGTTTATGTCAAAGCAGTCTACAGAGCCCTGCGCATCATTTACGGCGGTCAGCTTTCCGTCAGCGCCCATGAGCATCAGGCAGGCGTGATCGCGGATCGTCGCAAGGATATAAAGCTCATCTCCGAGGACCTTTTCACCGTAGCCGGAGCCATATCTGCAGTCGGAATTCGCTGCATTGTGCAGAGTGAGATAATTCTCATTGAGCAGAGTCTTTTCACGTGTATTTACATCATAAAAGTAAATAAAGGGGATCTCCGACGAACCGTAGGTCTTTCCTTCGCTGTGAAGGTAGATGAGGCCATCCTTATAAGGCTCGATATCGTGAGGATAGGAGCCGTCTCTTGACGCCTCGAGCTCAGCGGTCGCGCCCGTTGCCGGATCATAGCAATACAGACCGTTGTGATCGGTCACGATATCGCTGTAGGCATCGCCGAGATAATATACCTTACCTCCGAGCGTCACAGCCTTGTCTACACTCATGAGCGGCTCCGTGATACGCTTTACGGTCATCGTCGTCAGATCCGCGGTAAACAGAGCCACGCGGCGGTGGAATCTGAAGGTATCGCCGTTGAAATAGAAGGGTGAATCCTCCAGGACGATATAATCCTCGTTGTCCTTGTCTTCCTTGACCTTTGCAGCGCGGGTCTCGGCATCGTCGAGATAGGCGTCGGGATGCGTGGCGTCGATCACTGAGGTGAACCAGTACAGGCTGCCCGCGATCTGATGGAGCTCACCAGCCTTGACAGGAAGCTCAAAGGCAGGCACAGCCTCGCCGCCGTCTATCGCTATACGATAGTATTTCGTGAAGATCTCACCCTTTTCCGCGCGCTTTTTATCAGCAGCGGTACGTACTGCCGGGAAGAGAATGTTTTTCTCATCCTCCCAGTAGAAAACACTCTCGTGATCCATACCTGTCAGCTGCTTTACCTTACCGTCGGCATAGAGCCAGAGGCAGGCGTCATAGCTGTTTTCGCCCTCATTCGCTGCTGAGACGACGAAAGCGGCATGCTTTCCGTCAGGCGCCCAGCGCACGTTCGAGAGGAATTTGTACCCGAGGAACTGATCCAGTTTTAAGCCTTCCATGTTTTGACCTCCGTTTTTTTTATTTGTTATCGTCGTTCATCCTTGCCGCCGCCATCATAAGTTTTATGCGGTTCAGCTGGTTTACCTCACTCGCACCGGGATCGTAGTCCACGGCGACTATATTCGCGGCCGGATAGGCCTTTTTCAATGCTTTGATGACTCCCTTACCCACGACATGGTTCGGCAGACAGGCAAAAGGCTGTACACAGACGATATTGTGCACGCCGATATCCTGCAGATGCGCCATTTCTCCGCCGAGGAGCCAGCCCTCACCGTACTGGTTTCCTATCGAGAGGAAAGGCTTTGCGTGCTCCGCTATGTCCTCTATGCGTGCCGGAGGCTCGAAGCGGCGGCTCGACTTCAAAGCCTCTATCGCGGTCTTTTCGCTGCGCATTATGGCCTGCAGACCGAGCTTTGAGCCGAGAGAGGCATATGACGGCAGCCCCAGATACTTTGCCTTGTAATCCAGGCCGTAGACTATTGACAGGATAAAAGCCATCAGATCAGTCACCGTCACCTCGGCTCCCTCCTTTTCCAGCAGATCTACGAGATAATTATTGGAAAGAGGCATGTATTTAACCAGTATCTCGCCTACGATTGCCACACGCGGTCTGCGGCGGCTCTCGTCTATCGGCAGCTCGTCAAAGTCCTTTACTATCGCGTAGCAAAGCTCCTTAAAAGACATCGCGTCCTTCTTTCGGTACAGCCAGTCGAGAGATTTCTGCTGCCATTTCCTATTCAGTGCGTCAGCCGAACCCTTTTCGAGCTCATAGGGCCTCGTGCGGTAGAGGCAGCGCATTATTATATCCGTGAGTATGATCCCGAGGAAGCCGTCCTTTACCATCCCGGGGCTGAGTCTGAAACCGTCGCTCTTTTCCATTCCGTTGAAATTCAGCGAGATAACGGGAATATGGCCGAGACCGGCTTTTTTCAAGGCTCGTCTGATAAAACCTATGTAATTGCTGGCGCGGCAGCAGCCTCCCGTCTGGGTGATCATCAGCGCGAGACGGTCCGTGTCATATTTTCCCGACAGCACTGCCTCCATCAGCTGGCCGACCGTGAGGATCGAGGGATAGCAGGCATCGTTGTTTACATATTTCAGTCCGATATCCACGGCGTTCTTCGTCGCTTCCTTCAATATCTCCACATGGTAGCCGTGTTTATTGAAGGCAGCCTCCAACAGATCAAAATGGATCGGGCTCATCTGCGGAGCGAGGATCGTATAGCCCTCGTCATACATCTTTTTCGTGAAGACGCTGCGCTCATAGGAGGCGTCTTCGGGCGGATCGGCAAGGATACACTTTTCCTCGCGCAGACGCATGGCAGCGAGCAGGCTGCGGATACGGATCTTCGCCGCGCCGAGATTGTTGACCTCGTCGATCTTTATCACGCTGTAGAGCTTGTTAGCGCGCTCCATTATCTCACTCACCTGATCCGTAGTGACAGCATCGAGACCGCAGCCAAAGGAGAAGAGCTGCAAAAGTTCCAGATCGTTCCTGCGGCTCACGAATTCCGCCGCCGTGTAAAGGCGCGAATGGAACACCCACTGATCGACCACACGCAGCGGACGCGCGGGCTCATAATCAAGCGGGATCGAATCCTCCGTCAGGACCGTGAGTCCGTATGAGGCTATGAGCTCGGGTATACCGTGATTGATCTCGGGATCGATATGATAAGGCCTGCCGACGAGCACTATGCCCTTGCCCCCGGCCTTTTCCATGCGCTCTATGAGCTCACGGCCCTTCGCGCGTATATCGTTTTTCGCGCGGCGCTGCTCGTCCCAGGCCTTCCTCGCCGCCGCCCGCACCTCTCGCGCAGGGATCCCCCACTCCTCGCGGCAAAGCGCGACGAGGCGGTCTTCGGCGGTCTTTTCACTCGTAAAGGCTATGAAGGGACGAATATAGCGCACGCCGCCGTTGGTTATCGATTCGACATTATTTTTCAGATTTTCCGGGTAGGAAACGACGATGGGGCAGTTAAAATGATTCTGCGCTCCGCCGGTCTCCTGATATTCATAGAAAACGCAGGGGTGGAAGATCGTCTTGATACCCTGATCGATCAGCCACTGCACATGCCCGTGCGAAAGCTTTGCGGGGTAACATTCCGACTCGGAGGGAATTGACTCCATACCGAGCTCATATATCGCACGCTTTGAAAACGGTGAAAACAGCGTCGAAAAACCGAGTTCCTTAAAGAATGTAGCCCAGTAGGGGTAATTCTCATACATGTTCAGGACGCGGGGCAGACCGATGACTCCTCTCGGCGCTTCGCTTTCCGGCAATGGTTCATAAGCAAAGATACGCTCGCGCTTGTATTCGAAGATATTCGGCCCCGGCTCGGCGGAAGCCTCGTTTTTTATCATTTTTTCGCAGCGGTTTCCGGTGATATAGCGGTTTCCGCTCGAAAAACGGTTCACCGTCAGCATACAGTTGTTCTCGCAGCCGCCGCAGTGAGTAGTTGTAGTCGAGTAGGTAAGCGCCGCGATCTCATCGAAGGAAAGCGTGGCGGTAGGCAGTCCGCGGTAGCGTTCACGCGCGATCAGGGCCGCGCCGAAGGCTCCCATTATGCCGCTGATATCGGGGCAGACCGCATCGGCGCCGACGATCTTTTCGAAGGCCCGCAGCACTGCCTGATTGTAAAAGGTGCCTCCCTGTACGACGATCCTGCGTCCGAGCTCCCCGGCATCAGTGAGCTTTATTACCTTGAAGAGAGCGTTTTTTATGACACTGTAGGCCAGACCCGCCGAAATATCCGAGACCTCGGCGCCCTCCTTCTGGGCCTGCTTGACATTCGAATTCATAAAGACCGTGCAGCGCGTACCGAGATCGATGGGATGCTTCGCAAAAAGCGCCTCCTTTGCAAAGCCCGCCGCATCATAACCCAGCGAGGCAGCGAAATTTTCGATGAAGGAGCCGCAGCCGGAGGAGCAGGCCTCATTGAGCATGACACTGTCCACTGAAGCGTTCCGGAGCTTGATACATTTCATGTCCTGACCGCCGATGTCGAGGACACAGTCCACCCCGGGATCGAAAAATGCCGCGGCACGCATATGTGCTATCGTTTCGACCTCCCCCTCATCGAGGCGGAAAGAGGCCTTTAAGAGCGCCTCGCCGTAGCCTGTAGAGCAGGAACGCGCGATATACGCGCCCTTCGGGAGGTGTGCGGCGAGCTCCGCCATAGCCTTCATGGATGCCTTCACGGGGTCGCCCATATTGTTCGAATAGAAGGAATATAAAAGCTCGCCGTCCTCGCCTATGAGTGCAGCCTTTGTCGTGGTCGATCCGGCGTCGATGCCGAGGAAAGCCGGTCCCTCATATTCCGACAGCGGCGCACGTTTCACAACTGCCCTGCCGTGACGCTCACGGAAGGCCGCATACTCGGCCTCATCCTTGAAAAGCGGCTCGAGACGCTTGATCTCAAAATCCATCTTCACTCCGCCGGAAAGCTTTTCGATGAGCCCGTCGTGCTCATGCTCCGGTGCGTCCTTTGACTCCATGGCCGCGCCCAGAGCGGCGAAAAGGTGTGAATCCTCAGGATCCACGGTGGTCTCCGGTGTCAGCCGCAGCGTCCTGATGAAGGCTTTTTTCAGCTCCGGCAAAAAATGCAGCGGCCCGCCCAGGAAAGCCACGCAGCCACGTATCGGCCTGCCGCAGGCGAGTCCGGATATAGTCTGATTAACGACCGCCTGGAATATCGAGGCGGCAAGATCCGCTGTCGACGCGCCCTCATTGATGAGCGGCTGGATGTCTGTCTTCGCGAAAACACCGCAGCGGGCGGCGATGGTATATATCTCATTATAGCGCTCGGCGGCCTTGTTCAGCCCCGCTGCGTCGGTCTGCAGGAGGGCGGCCATCTGATCGATGAAGGACCCCGTGCCTCCGGCGCAGACGCCGTTCATTCTTTCCTCGATACCGTTATCAAAATATATGATCTTCGCGTCCTCGCCGCCGAGCTCTATCGCGACATCGGTCTGCGGATAGCCGCTCTTCAAGGCTTTTGCTACAGCCACGACCTCCTGTACAAAGGGGATATCAAGAGCGCGGGAAAGATTGATCGCGCCGGAGCCGGTGATGCAGAGCCTCAGCGTGATCCCGCCGAAGCGCTCGCGCACATCCTGCAAAAGCTCCGCCAGTGCCGACTGTGTGTGTGCCTGATGCCTGCGATAATTCCCATAGATCTTCGCGCCGTTTTCATCGGTCAGGACCAGTTTTACCGTAGTAGATCCTATATCGATGCCGGCAAGGTATGAATTCATTTTTCAGCCTCCGGTTCCATATCCCGGACCCTCATGTACCCGGTCCGGGCCTTCATATATATGCCGCGTCAAAACGGACGCGTGTGCTTGCTTTCTTTTTCATATCTTCGAGCCGTACGGATCAAAGACCACTGTCAAAGTGTGCAAATAGCCCATGCTCCTTCCGCCTGCAGCCATGCACACCTTTGACATTTTATTATATCAGAAATAAAACAATAAAAACAGATTCCGATGCAAAAAACGCCGTATTATGCACGCCCACGCACACTGCGGACAAAAGAGCACTTTTCTTATCGCGCATCCCGCTCTTCACACATAAGGTGCTTCTGTGTTATACTGGGAAAAACAAAACAGGGTGATAAAAAATGTACGGCAATAAAAAAAAGGAACTCATCTTTTCCGTCGCGGTCTCCGTCATCGGCATCGTATTATATGTGATCTTCGCGCAGTTCGTCTTCGTACCTCTGGGCATTTATGACGGTAAAATAGCCTTCGAATTCGGCATCGTAGGCTTTGCGGCGGCTATCGCAGGGCCCCTCCCCGGAGCCACGACCGCCTTATTCGGAGAACTGATCTGGGGCATCATAAACAAGAGCTTCTGGGTGAGCGATCTGATCGCGCTGTTTTTCTTAGGCTGCATCATCGGTCTCTGCTGCAAGGACATCGGTGTGAAAAGAGGATACTTCGGTCTCCGCTCTTTTGTGACCTATATCGTATTCTGTGCGGCAGGAAGCATACTCTGCTGGTGTCTGCTCAGACCGGTCTTCGATGTACTGATATACAAATTCGCCGATGTCGGCGCGGTATTCGGCCTCGGTTTCAGATCCGCCGTCATCAGTCTCATAGGCACCGCGGGTGTCGGGAGCGTGCTCTGCTTCATCGCGAGCTTTATCGCGGGACGCATCGGACGTTGATGCGCTTTATATGAATGTCTGCGGACGTACAAACGGCAGGACCGTTATTACAAGGTCGCGGCCTTCCAAAGCGCAGCGGCAGCGTCATAAAGACAGACGAGTCAGCCATGGCATCCTGTGCGGCTTCAAAATAAGCTTCCGACAAACAGATAATACAATAATCAAAGCGGGAGGAATCTCAATTCCTCCCGGTCTTTTTCTTTTTTATCCGGTGCCCTGACCGTATCACCCCAGCGCTCCGAAAATAACATCTCCGGACTATGCCGGCATGCAGAGATATTCCACTGTTCGCCGCCCATAGGCGGGGATCCGGGACTCAGGCGAGCTTTGCGACCTCGAAAAGCGCCTCGGCGACCTTGTCCATCTGCTCGCAGTTATTATAAAGTCCGATGCCGTCCCTGATATATCCGCCGCGCGTCGTGCAATGGATCCTGTACCCGCGCAGGATCCCGATGACCTCTTCATCCTTTTCCGGAGGATAATAAATGCAGATGATGCCTGACCAGTACCGCGGGTCAGCCGGCTGCACCACATGAAGCGGGAGCTCCTTTATTTTGTCGCGCAGATATTTTTCGACGGTGAGCACCTGTTCCTCGATATTGCTCACACCGAGCCGCAGGAGAAGCTCCGTGCCCTTTTCCACGGCAAGAATACAATTGTAGCTGAGGTTGCCGCTTTCAAAGCGTCTGCTGTCCTCATGCCAGTCCAGATGA
>JAZRWL010000062.1:0-4107 GCA_045599685.1 Lachnospiraceae bacterium | reverse complement strand
ACCATCAGGAAGGCTGAAAGAGCATCAGTAACGGCAACGGTTCTCAGGCCGCCGCCGAAGGCAAGGATGACTACGATGACGCAGCCGATGATGGTGCCCCAGTTGACATCCAGACCGGTGGAAGCGTTCAGGATGAACGCGAGTCCTCTGTACTGATAGGAAACGATCGATACCATTGCCAGAGCGATGATGACGCCGGCGAAGGTACGGGCCTTCTTACCGAACTTGCCCTCGATCAGCTCACCGATCGTGGTATAGCCGCCATCACGGATCTTGGGAGCGATGAGATACAGGAACAGGAAGGAAAGAATAGGGGGTACAGCATAGAATACAGCGGGCCAGAAGCCGTAGTTGTAAGCGATACTGTTGCCGCCGCCCGAGACGGTGCCGTTACCTGTGTATGTGGCGAGCATCGTTCCTACTGCGACAATCTTGCCGAGTGACTTGCCGGCAAGGAAGAATTCCTTGGAGGACTCACCTGCAGCCTTGGTCTTGCGATACATCACATAACCGATTACAAGAAGTGCACCGAGATAAATGCAGACCATAATGATAAGGCCGACATTGTTTGTTAGTTCGTGCATAGTATTCTCCTCTCTTTTTTATTGCTTATCGGCAAAATTCGTAACGGACCGACTCATTTGCCAATTAACATACTCATTTTGCGGGCACGCCGCCCTTGTATACGGCGTACAGATCGTTGATATAGGCCGAAACGCCTTCGGTCAGCGGGTTCCTGTCAAGCAGGACGAAATCGGCGATCATTCCGGGCTCGATCGCGCCGTAATCCTTCAGTCCCAGCGTCTCCGCCGAAATGATCGTGCTGCGTCTGAGCACCTCGGCCTTTTCCATGCCATAGAGCTCCATCGCGGACATTTCATTCAGTCCTGAGGGATGAGGGCCGAAATTCGCCGAACCTGCGTCAGAGCCCATGATGATATTCGTACCAATCTCCATGGCCTTTTTGAAGGTGACCTTTTGCTTTTCGGTGACGGCGATCGACTTGTCAACAATGATATCCGCGATGATGCCGCGGCTTTCCGCGAGAGTCTTGTATACAGCCAGCGTCGGCACCCAGGTCTGGCCCTGCGCCTTCATCTGCTCGAGGATCTCATCGGTCATATCAGCTCCGTGCTCGATGGTATCGATGCCTGCCTCGACGCACTTGCTGATGGAATCATACGAAAGCGCGTGCGCAGCGACCTTCATATTGAGCCTGTGCGCCTCATAGACGATGACGCGCAGCTCCTCTATGGAATACATACAGGGGCCCACATCCTCGAGGCCGGCCGCGCCGCCGCTCGCCATTATCTTGATCCAGTGGGGCGGCGCTATCTGGAATTCGATAAACATGCCCTTCAGCTGCTTTATGCGTGTGACGAGCTCATCGGCAGTATTGCAGATATAACCGATCATCGGGCAGTGGCCGTAGGCGCCCTGGATCGCGCCGCCGCAGGGAATGATCCTGCAGCCGGGGATTATCTCGCGGTTTATCGAGGTCGCGAGCGGGATCGCCGTATCATTGCAGCTGCCCACATCACGGGTCAGTGTGACGCCCGCCTTCAGTGAATCGTTTGCGTGCGCCGCGCCCTTTGCGAAGCATATGAAATCGCCGTCTCTCACTGTATCGGACATCGGATCGGGTGAGCGTCCGTCCCATACAAGATGCACATGCGCGTCAATGACGCCGGGAGATGCGAATTTTCCCTCACAGTCTACGGTCTGTACACCCTCGGGGATGCCGCAGCATTCCGCATATCTGCCGTTTTCGACGAAAAGCTCGGCATTCTCACGGATCGCTCCTGCGCGCACATCAACGATATTGACATTTTTTAAATACAATCCGGCCATGGTTTCCTCCTTATCTCAAGGCTTTGCAGTATTAATTAAATATTTTTATTGATAATAAATAATTTATTGTTATTATATATATTGTATTTAAAATTTGCTTTGTATGTTCGTTTGAATTTGCCTTTTGGTTTTGTGCGCATTGCACAAGTTCCTGTCGGATATCGGATGAAAATGTACGGAAGTACATATAATAAGCGAAGAACATTATGCTAAGTTACCAAAATATTACAGAAGAACTGAATAACGCCGGTTTTCGCATCACCTCTGCCCGGCTGAACACGGGCTCTCAGTCCGTCAACGAGGTCGTGACGCACATTCCGGACGCGGACCAGTTCCACCGCGGCTGCATCCTGACGGCATACATGTCAGAGCTTAATGAAGCTGCCTCCGGCTCTCCCGGACTGTTCCTGCTTATTTCCGATATCCCCGGGACCGATGTGCATAGCCTGCCCGAAAATCATCTCATACTTACAGCCGATACGGAGCTTTCCTCCCTGTATGCCTTCGTCAAGTCAAGACTCATAAGGTCACAGCGTATCGACGAGGCCACGCTGAAGCTCAGTCAGTGCCTGCTCTCCTCAGGCTCCATACAGGAGCTTCTCACCATCGGCGAGGAAGAGCTCGAAAATCCCATTTTTCTGTCCGACAATTCGACGAAGATCCTTTTCTGGTCGGATCTGGCAAAATTCAAGGAGATCGATGACGAACTCGTAAAGGTGGTCACCACTTACGGCTATGTCACCTCGGAATACTATGAAAAGTACAATTACGAGACCTATCTCCCCTATATCGCGCAGTCCGATCACGCCTTCATCAGCCGTTCGCCCAGACCCGAGAAAAAGGACCGCATCATATCAAAGCTCACCGTAAACGGCGTCTATTTCGGCTGGCTCGTCGCCGTAAAATGCGGCAAGGACTTTGACGAGCTCGACTGTGCTCTGATGGATGTGCTGACACGGATAATAGTGATGGAGCTCGAAAAGCAGCGTACGTCCCTGCCATACGGACTTCAGGAAAACCTTTTGATGGAGCTCATGTCGGGGCAGATCTCGGACAGTGCCGAATTCTGGAACCGCGCCAAATGCTTTTCATGGACGAAGAAAACCGATTACCGTGTAGTAGTGCTGGATTTTGCCGAAAAAAAGCCCTACACACTCGAGGAACGTGTCGCTCTCAGTATGAAAAAGCACCTCGCGATCATTTTTCCCGGCAACAATATCATCTCCCTGCGCAACAAGCTCTGCATGCTGCTCGAAACAGGCGTTATCGACACGACTGTGAGTCAGCTGCGCCCCTTTATCAGCTATTACGGACTGAATGCGGCGATCAGTGAATGCTTCCACGATATCCTTGAATTCAGAAGGTGCTTTGAAAGCTCCCTCGCTCTTCTCTCCTTCGGGCCGATCATAAGTCCCGGCAGGTCGATATTCGTCTTCGAGGAGCTCGCCCTCTACTATCTCATCTCACAGATAAGCGAGCCGGAATATTCCCGTGAGGACTGCTGTCCGGGCCTGTACAGACTCATCGAATATGACCGGGCGCACAATACCGATTACGTCGATACGCTTCGCTGCTTCCTGCGAAACAGGAGCGTCCTCGATTCCGCGGCCGAGCTGCATATCCACAGGAATACAATGAATTACAGACTGCAGAAGATCGAGGACATCACAGGCTGTGAACTTTACTCCGGAGACGACATTTACAAGCTCTGGCTCACCCTGATGATGGATGATCTCAGTACGATAAAGTGACCTTGCCCCCGGCTGCCTGACGAAGTTGAAAACCGTTTCTGTCTGAGCAGCGTCCGTTGTATTTTCGAGAGCATAAAAAACCGTGATGCGAATCCCGTATTGCATGATAAGGCGCCCGGTTATAATATGTAAAAAGTACTGACCGCGGAGGAAATAATGAAATTGATAGAGGATCTGCTGTTCGGACTCAGAGATACGGAATATGCCGCGTTTCAGGCAAAACTGACCCCGTCTGTCGATAAAAAGCTGTTCATCGGCGTCAGAGTGCCGGAGATCCGAAAGCTCGTGAAAAAAATAAAAAACGATCCGGCAGCTTCGGAATTCATCAGGGAGCTGCCGCATAAATACTATGACGAAAATATGCTGCACGGTCTGCTCATATCCGAGATCGGTGATTATGAAAAAGCTATAGAGGAGACCGGGCGCTTCCTGCCGTATGTAGATAACTGGGCTGTATGTGATATCCTGTCGCCCAAAGTATTTAAAAAGCACAGGGAAAAGCTCA
>JAZRWL010000061.1:0-2224 GCA_045599685.1 Lachnospiraceae bacterium | reverse complement strand
GGCTCACAGAACGACATGGCTACGATCCGACTTTTTCTGTGTGACCCTCGACGAGGATTTTGCGAACGCGACCGGTACGAACGCCAATGCCTACAATCTGCTCATTGCGATCATCATTGCCGTCATCATCGTTCTGGCGATGAATCTCGTCGGCTCTCTGCTGATCTCCGCGCTCGTGATCTTCCCGGCACTGTCAGCCATGCGCGTTTTCGGGAGCTTTCGCTCGGTGACGGTCTGCTCGGCCATCTTGTCCGTCGTATGCTCCACGCTCGGTATTCTGATCTCCATTCTGGCCGGAACGCCGGTCGGCTCGACGATCGTTGCGGTCGATATCGCAGCCTTTGCGGTATTCCTGCTCATCGGTAAAATCAAACGGCTCTCATAATATAGGGAAAGGACGGATATCTCCATGAAAAAGACGGTTTGTATTTTTCTTGCTCTTCTGCTTCTCACGCTCTGCGGCTGCAGCTCCTCCGGTTCCGCAGATACCAACATCGACATTGATCTGACCCAGCTCAGCAGTACGATGGTATATTCCGAGGTTTATAATATGATGTATACGCCCGAGGACTACATCGGGAAAACTGTGCGTATGCGTGGGCAGTTTGCGACCTTACAGGGGACGGATGAGAACGGGCAGCCCCTCCCCGATCAGCTCTATTTTGCCTGTGTGATCGCGGACGCGACGGCTTGCTGTCAGCAGGGGCTTGAATTTATTCTGAACAGCAGCTATACTTACCCCGATGACTATCCCGTGCTCGGCGATGAGATCACCGTCTCGGGTACCTTTGAAACCTATTATGAGGGCGAGTATCAGTATTGCCATCTTATCAATGCTGAGCTGGAAAAGCAATAAATCCGGAGGAACGGAGCATGACTATTTCGCTTGAGATTCAAAGCTATATTGAGCAGAACAAGCAGGAGCTTTTTCAGCTGCTTTCCGATATGATCCGGATCAATACGGAGAACACGGGGTCGGACGGCAGGGAAACTCCCTTGGCGTTGTATATGAGCAAGAAGCTCCGTGAGCTCGGTGTGGACAGCTGCGTCTACTCTCCGGATTCGCTGCCCGGAATACAGGAGCATCCGGACTATTCGCCGGGTCGTCAGCTGGGCGAGCGAATGAATATTACCGCACAGCTTCCCGGAACAGCGGGCGGGCGGTCGCTGATGCTCGCCGCTCATTTGGATACCGTACCGATCGGTGATCCGTCTCTTTGGACGGTGCCACCAACCGAAGGCCTTATCCGGGACGGAAGGATCTACGGGCGCGGAGCCTGTGATGACAAATACGCACTTGCCGCCTGGCTCTTTCTGGTCAGAGCCTTCCGCGAGCTGGGTGTTACCTTTCGGAATGACCTGTATTTCTCCGGCTACGTCGATGAAGAATTCGGTGGCGGGAACGGAGCGCTGGCCTGTTGTCTGAAATATCCCTGCGATTATTATCTGAACCTTGACGGTGATGATTTTGATATATGGAACCATGCTGTCGGCGGTCAGCGGATCGCCCTGTATATCAGGTGTGACCGACCTCTTGCCTCCTGTGAGAGGATGATCGACGGTCTGATGCTGTGCAGGGAGAGGGTCGATGCCTTCGGTGCAAGACGGAAAGCCGAATTGGCGGCAAACGAAGGCTTCCGTCATTCGGACATTCCTGCCTCCGCCCTCCGCTATCTGAGCATTTCGAGCGGGGTAAACACAAACGACAGGAACAAAGGCTGCCTTGACTTTGCATTTTATACCGACAGGGACAGGCAGAGCATTACGGAGGAGCTTGACCGTCTTTTCAAAGACATTTCCGGCGATCTTGAAACGCTGGGTCTTTCCATTGAGAGGGTCTGCAATAGAAGCAGATTCTTTCATTACGGGAGCATAGAGGAAACGGATGCCAACCTACGCTTACTCAGATCGGCTGCCAAAGCCTCTGTGGGAAGAGAGCTCGCGGTGCGTCCCTCGTGCCTGTCCGACCTGTCCCTGTTTCTGGGATGCGCCCCCCGCAGGGCATTTGCCTTCGGTGCGGGGAGAGACTTTGACGTTTACGGCGGGGCTCATCTGCCAGATGAGTTTATCGAATGTGATAAGCTCGTAGAATTTACAAAAATTCTGGCAAGCTTTCTTTTTTTGTGGGATGAACAGAATGGCTAACGAGGAAGCAGAGAGAATCCTCGGCTCACTCCCCTCTTTTTACCGGGATATATATGCACCCGCCGAAAGAGAAGAGGCG
>JAZRWL010000060.1:0-2283 GCA_045599685.1 Lachnospiraceae bacterium | reverse complement strand
AGGAGGTCGATGCAGGTCTCGAATACTCTTAACGCAAGCTTCAGCAGCGCGATATATCCGGCCTTCTTTTCTTCGTCGGGCTCCGCGAGGATCTTTGTGCCGTGATAGAAGGTATTGAAGGAATTCGCCGTCTCGTAAATGTACTGGCACAGTCTGTGAGGTGCGAGCTCTCTCGAGGCTCCCTCGATAGCTTCATTTGCCTTTGCGAGTGCGAGCTGGAATGACTTTTCGTTATCGCTTTCAGCGGGCAGGATAGTTTCAGCGTCGGCAGTCCTCTCAGTCTCGGCATATTTACGAAGGATGGATTTTATACGGACTATCGAATAAAGGATATAAGGACCGGTATTGCCCTCAAAGGAGGTGAACTTTTCAACATTGAATACATAGTCCTTTGATGCCTGATTAGACAGATCGCCGTATTTCAGTGCGGCAAGACCGATGATGCCTGCGTCCCTGCGGGCGTCAGCTTCGTTATCAGTGCCGCTCTCGGTGATCCTCTTATATACGGAGTCAGCTATTTCCGAGATGAGATATTCGAGCCTCATTACACCACCGCTGCGGGTCTTGAAGGGCTTGCCGTCTTCACCGTTCATCGTACCGAAGCCGATATGAGTGAGAGAGGTAGTCCCGGGGACGATATGAGCCTTCTTCGCTACACGGAAGACCTGCTGGAAATGCATGGACTGACGTTTGTCTACGACATATACGACCTCGTCCGGATGGTACTCATGCTCACGCTCGACGAGCGTTGCAAGGTCAGTCGTAGCATAGAGGGAGGCACCGTCGGATTTTACTATCAGACAGGGCGGCAGTTCCTTTGCGTCGGTCTCCTCCGCTACATCGATGACCATTGCGCCGTCGCTCTCATATAAGAGTCCCTGATCTTTAAAGGACTGGATCATATCGGGAATGTATTTCTGAACATCGCTCTCGCCTTTCCAGAGGTCGAAGATGACATTGAGATTCGCGTAATTCGTCTTCAGATCCGCGACTGAAACAGCGAGTATATGCTTGAAGAGGGCATAATATCCGGGATCTCCCTGCTGGAGCATGAGGGTGGCCTTGTGTGCTGCTGCCGCGAACTCTTCATCGACTTTTGACCTGGCGCTGGCTGCGGGATAAATGGTCTCGAGATCGGTGATGGTAAAAGGCGCTTCTGTCGGATAATCACCTGTATGGTCGGGATCGAAATAAGGCAGATCGGGGTGGGCTTCCTTCGTAGCCTCGATGATAAGTCCCATCTGGAGGCCCCAGTCGCCGAGATGCACGTCGCCGATCACATTGTAGCCGTTGTAGCGGTACATGCGCTTTATGCACTCACCGATGATGGCGGCACGCAGATGACCGATATGGAGAGGCTTCGCGACATTAGCTCCGCCGTAGTCGATAATGGCGGTCTTTCCTTCGCCGTAATTGCTGATCCCGAGCTTTTTGTCAGTAGCGATCTCATTCAGATAAGCTGCAGCGAGTCCGGGAGCGATCCTGATATTGATGAAGCCGGGCTTTACGGCCTCGACAGAGGCAAAGGCGGGATCCTTTGAAAGCTCAGCCGCTATTTTTTCGGCGATGCCGATGGGAGCCGTGTGCAGCTTCTTTGCGGCTGCCATGGCACCGTTGCACTGGTATTCGCAGAGGTCGGGACGGTTCGATAGCGTCGCCTTCGCATATTCCTCGGGCGCTTCGGCTGTCCTGAAGGCGAGACAGAGTTTTTCGTCGATCAGTTGTAATAAGGTCTTCATATGCTGCTCCTAAAACAATATGGCTTTTGCAATAGTAAAATACACCAGTAATGAAAGTGCGTCAACAATGGTGGTGATAAAGGGACTGGCCATTACCGCCGGATCAAAGCCGAGCTTCTTTGCAAGCAGAGGAAGGATGGCTCCGATGAGCTTTGAGATGATGACGGTAATACCTATCGCTATGCTGACGACGAGGGCTACGATCCAGGTGATATCGGTATTCCCCATGATCAGAACGTCAATTATCATTATCTTTGCGAAGCATACGAACATGAGCGCCAGCGAACACAGCAGTGAGGTGCGCAATTCCTTGAAAATGACCTGCGGCAGATCGGTGATGTCGAGCGCGCCGAGCGAGATCGCACGGATGACCGAGACAGAGGACTGAGAGCCGGAGTTGCCGCCGGTATCCATCAGCATGGGGATGAAGGCTGTTAGCGCGACCTGCGCCATGAGTGCGGTCTCGAACCGGTTTATGATGAGTCCCGTAAAGGTGGCGCTGACCATCAGGAGCATGAGCCAGGGGATACGCTGCTTGAAAAGA
>JAZRWL010000059.1:0-5469 GCA_045599685.1 Lachnospiraceae bacterium | reverse complement strand
C
Source organism: Lachnospiraceae bacterium (assembly GCA_045599685.1). Classification (GTDB taxonomy): domain Bacteria; phylum Bacillota; class Clostridia; order Lachnospirales; family Lachnospiraceae; genus UBA3774. The sequence continues at coordinate 5,468 of JAZRWL010000059.1, read as the reverse complement.
GGCAAGAGCAACGCCTTCGCGATCTCACAGAAGCTGGGGCTCCCGGCCTATATCATCGAGCAGGCGCAGTCGTATATCGGTGAGCGCGACGAGGCTTTCGAGGATGTGATCTCGGATCTGGAGCAGAAGCGCATCAGCCTCGAAAGCGAAGAGGCGCAGGCAAAGGCACTGCGCGTGGAGATCGAAAAGCTGAAACACGAGCTTTCCACAGAACAGGAACGGCTCACCTCGAGGCGTAATGAGATCCTCGCAAAGGCGCGCGATGAGGCCAGAGATATAATCCAGAACGCGAAAACGACCGCAGACAAGGCTATCCGCACGATGACGAAGGCGGGCATGGTCGCGGGGAAGGAAGCCGAGTCAGTACGTTCCGGCCTGCGTGAGGAGCTCGATCGGCTCGACTCGCAGCGATCCGTGGAAAAACGTATAGGCGGAAAGCGTCCCGAAAAGCTGCGCATAGGCGACAGGGTGCACGTGATTTCGATGAACCTGAACGGCACCGTCAGCACTCTCCCGAATGCGAAGGGCGAACTCACCGTACATATGGGCATCCTCCATTCCGAGGTAAACATAAACGATCTGGAGCTCATTCCGGACGAAGAGGAGAAGACCAAAAAGGGCAGTGTCACAGGCAGAGGTTCCATCCTGATGGGTAAGGCACGCACCATATCTCCGGAGCTAAACCTCATCGGAAAACGCGTCGATGAAGCGATCCCGGAGCTCGAAAAGTATCTGGATGACGCCTATCTCGCGCACCTGCCGAGCGTCAGGATAATCCACGGCAGAGGCACGGGTGCTCTGCGCAATGCCGTGCAGGAATTGTTACGCAAAAACAAGCGCGTCAAAGAATACAGACAGGGTGAATTCAACGAGGGCGGCTACGGCGTGACCGTGGCGGAATTCAAATAAGGCAGGCACCGTATGGCACAGCAGAAAATACTGATAGTGGATGACGACACGAATATTTCGGAGCTCATCTCACTTTATCTGAAAAAAGAATTCTTCGAGACAAGGCACTGCGAGGACGGCGAAAGCGTCCTGTCCATGTTTGCCTCATGGAAACCGGATCTCATCCTGCTCGATCTGATGCTGCCGAAGCTCGACGGCTATCAGGTCTGCCGGGAGCTGCGCAAGACCTCGCAGGTACCGATCATAATGATGTCCGCAAAGGGCGAGGTCTTTGACAAGGTGCTCGGTCTGGAGCTCGGTGCCGACGATTATGTGATAAAACCCTTTGACATGAAGGAGCTGGTAGCCCGCATCAAGGCAGTGCTTCGCCGCACTCCTTCAGTCCCGGTCCGTGCCGAGGAGGACGAGACGGTTGGTATCGTCCGTCTCCCCGATCTGATCATAGACAAAAACAATTATACCGTCACGCTTTACGACGAACCGCTTTCTCTCCCTCCCAAGGAGCTGGAGCTTCTTTTCTTCCTCGCATCCTCACCGAACCGTGTATTCACCCGCGATCAGCTTCTGAATCAGGTCTGGGGCTATGATTTTGCCGGAGACAGCCGCACAGTGGACGTGCATATCAAACGTCTGCGTGAAAAGCTGGGCGATCACGCGGTCTGGGCCCTCAATACAGTCTGGGGCGTAGGCTACCGCTTCGAGGTCAGGCAATGAGATTTTCGGTGCTGCTGAAGTTTGTCCTGGGATATGTGCTCTTCGCCGCGCTCTCCATCACGGTGATAACTCTGTATACCTATCGTTCCACATATGATAATACGCTCGAGACCGCTGCTGCGAAATTGCGTCAGACAGCGCAGACTCTGGCGGAGGAATTCAGCAGTATTTATATCGAATCCGATGAAGTGGACCGGGTATACCAGAACAGACTCGAGCTCATCGCCGGCTTTGAGGATTTCGAGCTCTGGGTCATCGATGTCACCGGAGCAGTGCGATGCGATTCATCCTCCGCACTGATCGGACGCAAGCTGGACTTTTCCGGCCTCATGCTCGACACCTCGTACTACACGACAGGCACTCTGAACGGGATCTTCGACGAGGAGCAGCTGATCGTCACCTCCTATCTGACCGCCGATTATTCGGTTTTCGGCTATATTTTCATCATCGAGCCGCTGTCGGAGATCGAGGCGACGGCAAATACCCTCACAAGGCCGGCATACAATGCATTTTTCATCATTTTTCTTATATCGCTGCTCATTCTCGCAATGGTCTATTTCGTCGTACACAAGCCGATACAAAAGATCACCCAGGCCGCGAGGGACTATGCCGACGGGAACCTCGACCATCAGATCACGATCACCTCGCATGACGAATTCGGCTATCTCGCGGAGACCCTGAATGGCATGGCGCAGGAGCTCGCGCACGCCGGAGAATATCAGCGATCCTTTATCTCCAATATCTCGCATGATCTGCGTTCGCCGCTCACCTCCATCAAGGGTTACGCGAATGCGATGCTGGACGGCACAATCCCGGAGGATTCACGCGAAAAATACCTCCAGATAGTCGTCAACGAGGCCGAGCGCCTTCAGGGGCTCACGCAGAACGTCCTCCAACTCAATTCCGTAGACAAATATTCCATGAATATCGATCCCGAGGATTTTGATATCGCCGCGTTGATCCGTGACTCCTGCGCATCCTTTGAGGGGCGCTGCGCGGAACGTGAAATCAGCTTTGAGCTGATGTTCGAGGCCGCGGAAATGCATGTGAACGCCGACAGAACGAAGCTGCAGCAGGTCATTTACAACCTGACCGATAATGCGGTAAAATTCTCTCCTGACGGCTCCGTGATAACCATCGAGGTCTTTTACCGCAGGGACAAGGCTTTTGTCTCGGTGCGCGATCAGGGCATCGGCATCAGCAAGGAAAGCGTAAAAAAGATCTGGAACCGCTTTTACAAGGGCGACGAATCCAGAGGAAAGGATAAAAAGGGCACCGGTCTGGGACTCGCAATAGTAAAGGAGATCATTTCCGCGCACGGCGAGAATATCGATGTCATCAGCACGGAGGGCGTCGGTACGGAATTCATTTTTTCAATACAAAGGTCCGACGATTGATCGGATCTGCCTGAGAGGTGAAACATGAACGACTATTACATCATAAAATGCGGCAGATTATATGACGGTATCACGGACGAGCTGCAGAGCAATATGGAGATCCTTATCGAAAAGGACAGGATCACGGAAGTAGACCGCCGCGTGACCGCAGTACCCGGCGCCGTTACCGTGGATCTGACCGATGTCACCGTGACACCGGGACTTATCGACGCACACGTACATTTCAGCTTCAGCGAATGGCGCACCCGCAGCCGCGACACCATATACGAGGCGCCCGTTTATCACGGCATGCACGCACTGTACGACGCGAAAAAATCCCTCGCGCGCGGCTTCACTACAGTACGCCACTGCGGCTCGAACTGTGATGACGGCAACAGCATCATCGTCGCAAAGCGCATGATAAACGACGGACACTTCGACGGGGCACGTATGGTCGTTTCGTCGCATTATATCAGCACTACAGGCGGGAACGGCGACCATTCAAAGCTGATGTATACGAATCCCTATCTTTCGGACTTCATCTGGGAGCATTTTCCCGGACGCGGCTCGGGAGCGGATGATTTCCGCGAGGTAGTACGCCGTCAGGTCAAGTACGGAGCGGACTTCATAAAGATCTTCGCATCCGGCGGCTTCAATTCCGAGGGCGACGGTCCCGAGGATTATTCCTTCACCGATGAGGAACTGAAAGCCATCATCGAGACCTCTCATGTGATGCACAAAAAGGTCTCCTCACATACCTACGGTCCCGAGCTCGTAAAAAAGCTGGTCTCCATGGGCATTGACGGCATCGAGCACGGCGCTTTGATAAACGATCCCGCTATCTTAAAGGAAATGAAGGAGCGCGGCGTCGATTTCGTACCGACGTTCTCACCTTATGAAGGGATCATCCACCCCGATGAGGAAAATCTGCGCAATCAGACACCCGGCATGGAAAAGAAGCTCCGCTATTACGGCGAATGGCTCCGTGAGGCCCGTGAGGTGATCGTAAACAGCGATATCGAGCTCGGCTACGGCACCGATTTTGTAGCGGTCCACTATCCATATGAAAGCGGCTGGGAATTCTTCAACATGGTAAACAGCGGCGTCGCTCCTCTTCGAGCGCTCGCGGGCGCCACGAGAGTAAACGCGAAGATCTGCGAGATGCAGGACTGCGTCGGAAAGCTCGCCCCCGGATATTACGCGGATATCGCAGGCTGGCGCAGAGATATCCTTACGGATCCCGCCGCACTGCTGGACTGTGCCTTCTCAATGAAGGGCGGAAAGATCTATAAGACCGAAGCTGATATCTGACATCCCATCCAAAAAACTCAGAAAGGTTACCTGCAATGAACAGGCTTTTGATAATAAATCCGGGCTCCACCTCGACGAAGCTCAGTGTTTTCGAGGACAATTATGAACTCTTTACCGAAAATATCTTCCACGACGCGCCGGAGCTTTTGAAATTCTCACATGTTAATGACCAGATGAGCTTTCGCAGGGAAGTGCTGACCGAGTCTCTGCGCGTTCACGGTCTCGACCTGAGCGATATCGATGTCTTCGTCGGGCGCGGCGGCAGCGCGCATACCCAGCCATCCGGAGTGACCGTAATCTCCGAAAAGCTTTATAACGACACGGTACAGGCTGTCGGCGGCAGCGAGCATCCGGCGAAGCTCGGCGTCATGCTGGCCTATGAGCTGGCATGCGAATACGGCCGTCCCGCTTTTACCATGGATCCCACGAATGTCGATGAGCTCTGCGACCTCGCGAGGCTCACGGGGATAAAAGGTGTATACCGCAACGCTCAGGCTCATGTACTGAATCAGAAGGCCGTTGCGAGGACACATTCGGAAAAGACCGGTCGCCGCTATGAGGACTGCAATTATATCATCTGCCATATCGACGGCGGTATCACCGTCCACGCCCACGAAAAGGGCCGCATGATAGACGGCAATGTCGGTGCGGGCGGTGACGGCGCCTTCACTCCGACACGTATAGGTAGCGTGCCCGTTCTCAGCCTTTTGGATTATATCGAAGCCCATTCCGTAAGCGAAGTCCGCAGGATGTGCTCGCGTTCCGGCGGCTTCGTATCACATTTCGGTACCCAGGATTCCGAGCTCATCCACGAAAAGATGCTCTCCGGCGATAAGGACGCCGCTCTCGTATGGAATTCAATGATATACCAGATCTGCAAAATGATCGGTGAAATGGCGGTGGTCCTGCGCGGCAGGGTGGACGCCATCCTCCTTACCGGCGGACTCGTGCGCTTCCCGGATATCGTGGACGGCATACGCGACCACTGCTCCTTCATCGCCGATATATTCTGCTACCCCGGAGAAATGGAGCAGGAGGCTCTGGCGGCGGGGGTGAACAGGGTCCTCTCCGGAAAAGAAACGCCGCTGGAATACAGCGGCGAGGATGTAAACGCGAGCGGTCTCTGAAAAAACCTCTCATAAAACATCTCGAAAAGTA